>JBEGKM010000006.1:0-16693 GCA_041184065.1 Actinomycetota bacterium | reverse complement strand
CATCGGTTGCGTAAACCTTTACCGAATAGTCGACTGCTCCATCGATAGCCACGAAACTTAGGGCCGCGGTGCTCGAAGTTGTGCTTGCCGAGGTGATGGTTGGGGTGCCAAGCGTCTGCGGAGGTGCCGTGGTGAATGGAACCAGGGTGCCAAAACCGCTTGAGAGGAAGTTGTTGCCGTCACCATTCGACTTCAAGGAAATCGAATAGCTGGTGTTCAGAGTGAGGCCGGTTACGGCATCACCTGATCTGAAGTTGCTAAGTGTCTGCAAGAGCGTGACACCATCGGAGGCGAAAATCTTCGCGGTGTATGAGGTCGCATTGGCAACGGCACCAAAGCTCACTAGTGCCGAGGTAGAACCAACCGAATCGATGCTTGGGTTAGGGGCATCCAGCTGAACAACGCCCTGAGCAGTAGTAATCGAAATCTTGGTGCTCTCAGAAGAAGACAGGTAAATCGCTTCGTCACCAACTGCAAACATAGAAATCTTGTAGGTGGTGCTTGAGTTCAAGCCGGTGATCGTGTTGCCGCTTGGCGAAAGATTCGGGAAGCTCGAAATTAGCGTGACGCCATCGTTTGCATAGATGTTAGCGGTGTAACTGATGGCATTTGCCGTAGCGGTAAAGCTGAGGGTGAAACCATGGCTGCCTACAGAACTAGAAACCGGCGTTGGCGCAGTTAGCGAAACCGGCTGAGCGGTGTGCGCTGGCACCTGAGTCGACTCAGGTGAAGAGATGGTTGTGACGCCATCACCGATAGATTCGAGAACGATCTGGTAGTCGGTGTCTGGGGTCAGCCCCGTGAAGCGCATGCCGGTTGAAGCATTCGAAATCATGCTGATGAGCGTGCTACCGTCACCTGTGTAAAGCTTGGCCCTCGTGCTTAGGGCATCCGGGTTCGAAGTGAAAGCAAAGGTCAAACTAGTTGGTGAGGCTAGCGTCACGGATGGCGTCGGGGCAGTCAGGTTGATCTGCGAAACGGTAGTAACCGAAACTCCCGAGCCATCGCTTGAGGTTGTGTAGGTTGAACCATTACCGATGCTCGAGAACTTGATTACGTAACTCGTTCCAGAAGAGAATCCGCCAATTGCAGTGCCGCTGATCACCGGCGAAACCGTGCGCAACAGGGTCGTTCCATCGGCAGCATAAATCTTGGCCAAGTATGCGGTGGCACCCGTAACTGAGCTGAAAGTAGGCGTAAATGCGTTAGTAGTGATTGATCCAGCAGTTGCCGAAGGCGCAGACAAAGCAATAACGGTCAACGTGGTTAATGCGGTCTGGCTGCCAACATTCGAGGTCAGGTAATAGTTACCGTCACCGATGGCAATCAATGCAACCTGATAGGTAGTCCCGGCGCTCAAGCCGGTGATTACGTCCCCACTGGCAAAGTTTGGCACGGTTCGCAATAGTGTCGTTCCGTTAGCCGCGAACAACTTGAGGGTGGTGCTGAGCGAGTTGGTCGTTGCAGTAAAAGTCACCGCAGCTGAAGTGGATGTGTTTGAGCCCACCGTGGCTGATGGCGCGGTAAGAGTCGTTTGGCTCACCGTTAAGACGCTCAGCTGGTTACTCTCGCCCGAATCGAGAATCGTGCTCCCGTTTCCGATGGCCGTAACGGTGACGTAGTAAGTCTGGCCAGCGGTCAAGCCCGTGAAGGTCTGGCCCGAGGTGAACCCGGTGATACTGGTGACCAGAGTGGTGCCGTCTGATGCGTAAAGGTTTGCGTTGTAAGAAATGGCATCAGCGATTGCACCAAAGGTGACACCGACGCTGGTGGTTGAAGCACCCGTCGCAGCCAGGATGGGCTTAGCCAAGGTGATTGGCGAAGGCGTGCTAATGGTCAGCCAAGTGCTTTCGTCTGAATCGAAGGTAACGCTGCCGTCACCAAGCGCGATTACCTGAATCTTGTACGTGGTGCTTGCAGAGAGGCCAGTGATGGCGGTGCCACTCGTGTAACCGGCGGTGGTGCGTATCAGGGTAGTACCAGTCGAGTTGTAGATCTTCAGGGTGTAACTGCTGGCACCGCTGACAGGACTGAAAGTAACCGCCGCGGAGGTCGGACGCACTGAGTCAGATGCAATCACGGGCGCTGCGAGACCAGTCACGACGCTCAAGGCCGAACTCAGTGCCGAGTTTGAGTTGCTGATTCCGTTGGCAAGGGCCTTGATGCGCACCTGATAGGTGCTGTTCGGGATCAAACCGGTGATACTGTCGCCAGAAGCAAACGGGGTAAACGTACCCAAAAGCGTGATGCCATCTGCGGCGTAAAGCGAAACGCTGTAGCCGACGGCACCGGCTTGGGCATTGAAAGTTAGTGCAACCGACGTTGAAGACTGGCCCGATTTAACCAGCGTTGGAGCGGTCAAGGCCCCAGCCGCCGAGGTTGTTACAGGCTCTTGAACGCTCTCTGGTGCTGATAGATAGTTCACGCCATCGGCGATTGCCGTGACCGTAACGAAGTAGCTGGTCGCGGGGATTAATCCGGTGATGGCGTTGCCCGAGGTGAAGTTATTCACAGCGGTCACAAGTGACACACCATCCGAGGCATAAACACGCACGGTGTACTTAATTGCGCCGGTAGAGCTCGGGTAGGTGACCGTAATCGAGCTCGAAGTAGCGGTTGAGCTTGTGACAATCGTCGATGCGGTCGGCAGCAACTGTGGCACCACAAGTGCCGAAGTGGTGACGCTGAGCTTGGTGCTCTCAGTGGATGTGACGTATTGCGTACCGTCACCGATTGCAGTGATCGAGAACTTGTAGGTTGTAGCCGGGGCGAGGTTTGAAACGACGGCGCCAGCGATGTAGTTCGGGATGGTAGCCAATAGCGTGGTTCCATCAGCCGCGTAGCGCTTCAACGTGTAGCTGGTAGCCCCGGTTAGCTCAGTGAAGCCGATCCTCACGCTGTTCGTTGTGACAAGCGTCGCGGTCACGGTAGGAGCAGTCAAGGTTGTGCCGTTACCGGCACCGGTGAAGGTGAACGCCACCTTTGTCGATTCGCTCGAATTCAAATAAGTACTTCCGTCACCGATGGCGACTAGCGCGATCTTGTAGTTAACGCCGGTAGGCAAACCATAAATCGGCTGTCCGGTGCTGACGGTCACAGTGCGAAGCAAGGTCACGCCATCCGAGGCATAAATATTCGCTAGATAGTTGGTGACACCGACAACCGGCACGAAAGACAACTTGAATGACGCGGCTCCGGCACCGCCGAAAGAAACCGTCGGCGTTGGTGCTACCAAAGTTATTGGGCTTGGAGTACTGAAGGACAATGGGGCGCTCGGATCCGAGTTGATCGAGTTCACGCCGTCTCCGAGCGCAGTCATGACCATGCGATAGGTTGTCGCTGGTGCAAGGCCTTGAATAGTAGCGGTCGAAACGAGTGCAGTTGAAAGCAGAAGCCGCGAGCCATCGGCCGAATAGATGTCTGCTCTAACTGTTGGGCTAGGCAGGCTTCCAATTTGTGTCGTCGCAAAACCAACCGTCAAGACTCGGTTTTGGTTGACAAGTACCTGCGGCGTCGGGGCTTGAAGCTTGATTGCAGCTGGAGTCGTGAAACTCACATTGACGCTTTCAGGCGAACTTAGGTAGTTAACTCCATCACCCTGGGCAGTCAGAGTCACCGAGTAAGTTGTACCCGGCAGTAGTGGAGTGCTGATCTTGGTATTCGATGAGTAACCCGGAATCAGACCAATCAAAGTGCCGTTTGCCGAATAAATCTTTAATGTGGCGCTGATCACGTTCGTCATCGCACCAAACGCAACATAGGCACTACCGGCTGTGATTCCAAATACGGATGGCAGCGGCGCAACTAGGGTTCGAACCGGGATGAGGTCTACCGACATCAAAGCTGATTCGAGTGAATCGGTGAAGCTAACGCCATCGCCGATGGCTGTAACTGAGTACTTAAAGCTGGTCGCTCCGCCTAGCCCTACGGTCACCAATGCCGATGCGGAGTTTGTAGGGATTGACGCGAGAAGGGTTTGGCCATCGGCCGAGTAAACCTTGACGTAATAGCCGATTGCACCCTGGCTTGAGGTGAAGCTAACTGCAAAAGATGTAGCCGAAACCGACGTAGTTCTTACGCTGGTCGGAGTCGCGAGTCTGCCGCCACCCGGTGTTGTCACGGTGATCATCTGGCTAGGGTTTGAGTTGCTCGTGAACGCACCATTACCGATGGCAATCACTTCGATTTTGTATGTCGTGTTAGCCAGGAGGTTTGAGATGGCCGTACCGATTAGGCTCACGCTCTGTCCAAATAACAAGGTGGTACCACTGGAATCGTAAACATTTGCCCAGTAGCTGAGAGCACCAGCAACCGGTGACGCCATGACGCTAATCGCGTTCGGAGTCACATAGTTTATTGATGCAGTTGGCGCCGCTAACTGCGCTGGAAGGCTTGCCGGGGTCGTGAATGTAACTGGAGCACTATACGGGGATGAAAAGAGGTTCGTGCCGTCACCGATCGCCTGAATCGAAACCGAGTTGGCGGCATTTGGCAGGATTCCCGTGTTGAAGGTTGAACCAGACGTAGCCGAGGTGAAAACAAAGTCATTGATTTTGACAACATATGCATTGGTCTGAAGCGATGGCACCGGGGCGTAGTTGACTGCCACCGAACCGCCGGTCACTTGGGTGACAATTGGGGTAGGCGCCCAAGAGACTGACGACTGTGCTGTCGAAACCAAAGTAAGCGGTCCTTCGGCCGAGTTTAAGAACTCAACTCCATCGCCCAGAGACGTGACCGAAACCTTATATGTGGTTGCCGGGCTCAAACCCGAAATTGTGTTGAGGTAACCCGTGCTCGAGAACGCGCCGAGCAAAGTTACGCCGTCGGCGGCATAGGTTCGAATTAGGAAAGCACGGAAACCCGTCACCATCTGCGGAGAAATGATAAGTGCAGGAATGTTAACGGTGACACTAGTTGCGGTGCTAAAACTCTGCGTGACGACAGGTGCTGGGAGGGTTGTAGCGGCTGCAGTGGTAAAGGTTGTGAAGCTACCCTCGGTGAAGTTTAGGTTCGAAAGACCATTGCCCAACGGCTTGACAGCAACCTTGAACGTCGAGTTTGGTGCGAGACCCGTGATGGTGGTCAGAGTCGGTGTGCCAAGGATGCTGTAAAGGCGGTTAGCGCCAGTCGCGTCGTATACCTGAACAAGGTAGCTGGCTGCACCTGGCACTGGAGAGAATGAAATCGAAGCCTGGTCTGCACCGACGTTGAACACAGTCGGGGTTGTTGTAGCTAGTGCCGTCGCAAAAGAAGCTTTAGCGCTCTCGGAAGAGTTGAGTGTCGACGCTCCATCACCGAGAGCGATTACCGAGACCTTGTATGAGGTGTTACTCGAAAGTCCGGTGATTAGGCGTCCAGGCAGGTAGTTCGTGATTGTTTGGATAAGGGTGGTGCCGGCGGCATCCCAGATCTTTAGGGTGTAAGAGCTAGCGCCTGGTTGTGGGGAGAAAATTACACTCGCACCGGTGCTTCGAATTTCTGAAATTACCGGCACTGGCGTGGCAAGAGTTGAAGAAGTCTGATCAGCGCCTGTTTGCAGAAGCGAGACCCAAATATCGTTGCCGCCCTGCGAGGTCAGCGTCTTGGCCTGGCTGCCGAGTGAAACTACGGCAACACCGCCAGTAGAAGGTGAGTCGTAGTTGATCGTGCCCATTACGGCAATCGCGCCTGAGCTGCCGACACCTACACCGGTAAGGGAGTCACCTGAGCCCGAGCCGAGGCTGCGAGCCCAGACCAAGGTACCGTCGCTGGTGAACTTTGCCAAGGCGGCATCGGAGCCGCCTTGAGAACTCAGGGTTTGAGACTGCCCTCCCCCTGAAACGGTCGCCGAAAGGTTGAAATAACCACCCGCATAGACGTAACCGCTTGAATCAACAGCGACGCTGTAAAAGAGATCCGAACCGTATCCGGCAAGGGTACGTACCCAAAGCAAGCGACCGGTCGGACCGTATTTAGCTAGGAAGCCGTCCTGGCTTTGACCACCACTGATGGTAAGGAAGGACGAAACGGTTTGGGCATCAGCGCCGGTGCCAAAAACACCACCGTAGAAGTAACCCGCCATGTAAATGTTGCCAGCAGCGTCAGAAGTCACGGATGTTGCCTGGTCACTGCTTGAGCCGCCTGCGCCTTGAACCCAAACAAAATCACCATCATTGGTGTACTTGGCAACGAAAGCATCGTAACCGCTCTGGGTGATAAGTTCCTTGGCATTCGATCCACTGCCAAACACGGCTCCAGCGTTTACGGTTCCAGAAACGGCGACGTTGCCATCCTTGTCAATCGTGATTCCGTAGACGAAATCAACCGAGGTACCACCAATCTGGCGGATCCAAACAAAGTTACCGTTCGAGGCGAACTTAGCTAGATAGCCGTCGGTGTTTCCAAAGGTACGAATTGTGACCTTACTTGAACCAGAACCGGCGATGACATTGTCGGTGAAACTACCGCCGATAAAGATATTTCCGGCGCGGTCAGTAGAAACCCCGCGAGCGTATTCGTCGCCAGTTCCAGAAAGCTGTCTAACCCACGCGAAGGTTCCGTCTGGTGCGTACTTTGCCACATAGCCGTCGGCGCCACCAAGAGAAGTGATGGCCTGCTTGGCCGAACCTGAACCAAACGAGGCAACACCACTGAAACCACCGGTCATGATCACGTTTCCGGTAGCGTCGAAGGCCAACGAGTGGACGGTGTCGCTACCGGTTCCGCCAGCTTGACGAACCCAAAGAAGCGTTCCGGTCGAAGAGTACTTGGCTAAGAAGGCATCCTGGCTACCTGCGCTGGTCAAGGTAACCGCGTCTGAACCCGAGCCGAAGGTTGACTTCAAGCTGAATGCTCCACCGACATAAACGTTGTTCGACGAGTCAACCAAAACCGCATTGTTTGCAGACTCTGCTGAGACTCCACCCATGCTGGTTGCCCAGGCTAGGTTTGGAACCACCGGAGAGGCTGTGGTGAGAGCGGTTGTGGTTACCGCTACCTTTGCACCCTCAGAACTGGTCAAGGTGCTAACACCATTACCAATCGCGGTGATCGAAACCTGGTAAGTGGTGTTTGGCGACAATCCTCCGATTGGTTGAGAACCACCGACGTTAACGCTTGCCAGCAGGGTTTGGCCGTCGGCAGAATATATTCTCGCCGTATGCGACTGAGCGCCAGCAGCGGCCGTGTACGAAAGACCGATGCTGGTTCCATTGAGCGCGTAAACGGTCGTTGTAGGCGCCGTAAGGGTGATGGCCGGCTGAGTGCGAACTACATACTTAGCGCTCTCAGGGCTTGTGAAATAGCTATAGCCGTTACCGAGAGCCTGGATCGAAACCTGATAGGTCGTACCCGGCTGCAGGTTGTTCAGGGCGGAACCATTACCCATTCCGATTAATGTTTGCCCGTCAGCCGAATAAACGCGACTCACGTAGCCAATCACGCCTCCCGTTCCGCCGACGCTGCTGTAGGTGATTGTTAGGGCGCTCTGAGTGGAGGTGATTCCAGTGATTGTTGGTGCAAACAAAGTAATAGCTGGTGGGGTGGTCAACAACATCCATGCCGATTCATCGCTGGTGAATGAGTTGATGCCGTTACCGATGGCCTGCACGGTGGCGCGATAAGCGGTGCCCGGGGTAATCGGATTGTTGACGACGAGAGTAGTGGTGTAGTTCGGAATCGTTGCCAACAGTTGCCCGGTGGCGTGTGAGTAGAGGCGCAATGTATAAGAGACGGCTCCAGTTACGGCACTAAATGCAACCGAAATAATGCCAGGTGTAACGGCGCTGTTTGTCGCAATGATAGGCGCGGTTAGGTAATAAGGTGCGAGCGTCGTTACCGGTATCTTGGTGCTTTCACGTCCGCTAGCCGTAGTTCTGCCGTTTCCGATGGCCTGAATTGAGAAGTAGTAAAGGGTGCTAGGGAGCAACCCGGTAATCGAGGTGCTGTTGGCGACATAACCCGGATAGGTAGCAAGCAGTGTTCCATCGCTCGAGTAAAGGCGGCCAACGTAGGAGTATCCCGATGTGGTCGTGTAGGTGGCGATGAACGAGTTGTTTGTCAACGTTGATACGGAGATCGTTCCGATTAGGTTCGTTGTCGTCTGGGTCAGAGTCAGCGTGGTGAACGAGACCCTGGATGACTCTGGCGAAGTTGCAAAACCTGCTCCGGTCCCGATTTCTTGAACGGTGGCCCAATATGTCGTGCCTGGCAGAAGGTTGCTGAAGCCAACCGACGTCGACGTTGAGTATTGAGAGGCGATCGGTGTGGTCGCGCTGCTAGAGGCGTAAAGGCGATAAATAAATTGTGACGAACCGGTTGTGACGGTCACGTTCAAAGTCGCACTTGTTGACGTGATCGTTGTGTTGGTAACGCTGAGATATCCAGATAGATTTCCTTGGTCCGCAGGAGTCGTGTAGACCCACTTATCGCCTTCAACGGAGTCTAGATATGTTGGGTTGGTCGCGAGTGAGGTGACAGAAATTTTGTAGGTGGTATTCGGCAGCAGACCGGGAATCAGAATCGTTGGATAGGTGTTGGCGCTCATGGTCTGCAGCAAAACATCATTTGCGCTGTAAATTTTGACTCTAAATAGACCAGGAGTAAGCGTGTTGGTCACCATGGTGAGCACGGTGTTCAGGTTGTTGGTTGCGACCGCGGTGATAGTCGGTGGCAAGAGTTGCAGATTCGAAATGGTGGAGAATGGCGTCAGCGGAGATTCGTCTGAATCTAGGTATGACACACCGTTGCCAAAACACTTCAAACTCGCAAAGTAGCTCGTGCCCGGATTTAGTCCGTTGACTACTACGTTGCTGTTGTACGAACCAACCTGTGCCACCAGGGTCGTGCCGTTGGCGGCGTAGATGTTTAGACGGCAAGCAACGGCAGAAAAACCGGTTGGCAACGAATATGAGAAAGCAACGGCTGTCTGAGTGATGCTGGTCTGTGAGGCGGATGCCGTAGACAAGGCAGGAGCCGAAACCGAAAGTTTCTGAGGTGCGGCGGTGGTGAACGCGATAAGTGGGCTCTCCCCCGAATCGAGAAGAGTAACACCGTTACCGATGTAGCTTACCGAAGCGAAATATGAGGTGCTCGGGCTCAGGTTGGCGATGGTCGATCCGCTTCCAAACTGCGGGTAAGACATGATCAAGTTCTGATTGGCGTCGTAGATGCGAACAACGTTGGCGTGATAGTTCTGAGGAGCCGAATAGTTCAAAACAACTGAGTTTGGCAAAACCATGCCAATCACTGGGGCGGTTGCCGTCAGCTTCAGAGCGGTTCGGGTAGTGACTATTGTTTTCGGTGATTCGAGCGAACTGTTGAAGTTCAGGTTTGACGAATCACTGATTGCCTGAATTGTTACCTGGTATGTGGTGCCCGGCATCAAGCCGTTGATGGTTATGCCAGAGGTGTAGTTGGGCAAGGTAGAGAGCAGGGTGGTGCCCGCTGCGTCATAGATGCGCACGGTATATGAGCTCATCGATGAAGTCAGCGTAGGCAAAGTGACTGTGATGAATGATTGGGTTGCCGTGACAGTTGGTGAATTGGGGGTCGTTAACGTGGTGACCGAGGTCGCCACCGAGGTAGTCGCCGAAGCCTGCGAAGAACTATTCGAGTTAAGGCTTCCCAAACCGTTGCCGAGTGCAAGAGCCGATACCCAATAAGTGGTGTTTGGCGCAAGGTCGTTGAATGTGTAGGTAAGCGTGCTGGTCGGGACAATTGCCTGAGATACCAAAGTGGTTCCGTTGCTCGCATAGAGACTGAACTGGTAACCAAAGTTTCCGTTAGAAGGCGTGGTGATAGTGGCAGTCAAGCTGCTCGAGGTAGGGCTTCCAAGGCTTACCACTGGGGCAGTAAATTGCGTACCAGTTGGGTCTGGCTGGGTCGTGAAGTTTGCCGACCTAGTGATCGATGACTCCAAGTAATTTTGCAGATATGCCGAGACGCCGATGCTGTAGGTGGTGTTCGGGCGAAGACCGTATAAAACAGTGTTGGTGCCGCCCGACCCCGACTTAGAAATTAGGTTGCCCGAAGCATCGTAAAGATAAACGTTGTAGCCGGCTGGCGTCTGCCCACTAGGCGCTCCCCAGGTTGGCGCAACTGTTGTGCTAGTTGGCGTGCCCAACGAAATTGAAGTCGGAGCTCCCATTGCCGAACCGTTACCAGCAGCCGTGGTGATCGTCGTGCCACTGGATGGGGTCGAAGTTTGGGTGGTCACACCGTCACCGTAGGCAACAACCTTGGCGGTGTAAGAGGTGCTTGGGTTCAGTCCAGTGAAAGTTGCGGTAGTGGGTGCGTAAATAGCCAACTGGCTTGAAACCAGCGCATTGTTCGAATCGTAAAGAAAGATTCGGTATGAACTCGCAGCGGGCGTTGAAGCGACAATCGTGAACAACGCCGAATCCGAGGTAATGAGGCCCGAGGTTGGGTTAGCTGCGGTGATGGTTGTAGCCATTGGAGCCAAAGTTGAGACCGCGGCTGAAGTCGGACTAAATCCCGAATCGGTATTCGAGGTTCCGTTAGCAATCACTTTAGCCTTGACGGTATAGGCAGTGCTCGGAGTGAGACCGGTGAAAGTGGTTACGGTTGATCCGGCCACATCGAGGGTTCGAATCGTCGTGGTGCCCGTGCTATCCATGAGCACAAAACGATAAGCAACTGCTCCAGTAATTGCGCTCGATGTTGCGGTGAGAGTTGTCGATGTGGCGCTACTCAAGGTTGCTGAGGCAGGTGCTGCAAGAGCTGCCACCGCTGGAGTCGTGGCGGTGCTCGCCGTTGACGGCCCACTGTTGGTGTAGGTCACGCCATCGCCAATCGCATACAAAATGACTTTGTATGCAGTGTTTGGCAGCAGCCCGTAGATTACGCTACCGCTGGTGTAACTCGACTGCGAGCTGACCAACAGGTTAGTTGAGGCTTGATACACCTCGATACGAGTAGTCCTCGAGTTAGGGGTTGCCGTGTAAGTTGCCTTGATGCCGAATCCACCCGTGGCGTCGGACTGTGTTGAAGCGGTCGGAGTCGGCGCCGCAAGCGTAGTTGCAGAGTTGTAGGTGAAGGCATTCGGCAAGGTGGTTGAAAAACCATTTGAAGTGATGACAACATCAACGAGACCCGCGGAGTGCGCGGGGGTAGTTACCGAAACTAAGTTGTCACTCGAGGTGGTAACGGAGGTGCCGGCGGTGCCACCAAAGGTCACCGAAGAGGTGCTGGTTAGTCCGGTTCCAAGGATGTTGATGACTAGACCACCTGCGGTGTTTCCGACGGTCGAGCTCAGGTTCCAAACCACAGGTGCAGCCTGGGCAGCCTGAGGCGAAAAGAAGGTCAAGCCAGAGGCCAGAACTACTGAAGATGCGACGAGCGCGACGACGTGTCGTACCCGTTGCCAAAACTTCATTGCGCGCAGTCTTCCTGATTGAAAAGCTAGTAAATCCTTACAATCCCCCAATGTTTAGGGTAACTTGCGCAATTGCGAACAGCGAGAACGGTCGGGGGTTATCCCCCAATCCTGGAACGGGGTGTTTTAGAGCCCCGCACCAAGCGCGTGGAGCTCGAGTTTGGCATAAAGATCTTCGAGCAAGAGACGGTTGTCGAGCAGCGTATAAACGCGAATCTCTCGGCCGTTTCGATTAGGTCGATAAAGCCCCTTCTCGAGAAGGTTTGGGCATTGCATTGTGACATAGCGACTGCTCGCTGGGTCGGCTTCGAAAGCGCTCTGCAAAGCGGTTAGCAGGACGAGCGGGCTGTCGCCTAGGCAATAAACCTCACCGCCCTTGTATCCAGAACCGTCAAGCCAACTCGCAACCTTGCCAAATGCCGCATAGAGGTGGGCGCCGAGTTCGCCCTTGGTCGCCATGCGAACCTTGAGCTCGGCTCGACTAGCCAAAACGTGACGATACTGGTCACGTGGAATCTGCCAAAGCTTCAGTTCGCTGTGGTTGAAGAACACCAAGCCAGCTATTAGATCTTCGTGCAGGTTGTATTCGAGATCCGGGGCACCAGGAGGCGGCACCGCTAGACCATCGTGCTCGTGCCCGCCAATCCAAATCACGGTCAGACGTTCGGCAATACGGGGTTCAATCAGGTAAGCGCTGGCGATTTCGGTGAGACTAGCCCCGCAAACCACAAACAGCGGGTCGGTGGTGTCTTCTCGCATTGCCTCTTGGATGATGAAACGAATGCCCTCAGAGTCTTGAGGCGTATTCACGTCAACCATGGCCTTCGGTGCACCGGCGAGAACAGGAACCTGGCCGGTCATACCGCAAAGCTCGACAATCTTTTCGGCAGCTGCAACCGCGGCGGCAATCTCATCGCCATCCGGGCTTTGAGCCCAAACATCGCCTTCGCGCAGGTGGGTGCCGATGATGGCACGGACCTCAACGCTTGGGCTAAGCAGGTGGTGGGCCAGCTGAATCAGACCATCCGGATCACCCGAATAATCGTTGTCACTAATCACTCGGATGCGCGGCCGGACGTGGTCGATGCTCCAAGCGTCAGACATTGATTAGCTCAGTTCGGCTAGGCGAGCTTTGAGCAGTTTTGTCAGCAGCGCCTTTGGCAGCGGGGCATCCACCGCGAACTGGAATGAGCTCTTTGAGACCACGTAGTCGGCGAGGTCGGCAGCGTGCGCGGTCATGACCTCAGGGCTCTGCGGCGAGAAGGTCAGGTGCTTCTTGAAGGCAGCAAACCCAACCGCATATTTGCCGTTGTATTTGAACTGCGGGGTGTTCCAGGCGATTACCTGTTCGAGCGAAGGTTCGATCTCAAGCAAGGTTGCGCGAACTGCTAGCAGGGTCGAGCGCTTCGGCTCATCCTGGGCTTCGATGTATGCGGTGACTTCTTCGGCTGACATGTCTCGATTATAGGGTCGGCGGATTGCTTGAAAAAGGCAGAGGAGTATTCTGATGCCATGAGCGAATTTGATCAGGCAAAGTTTAAAAAGAAACTGAAGAAGAAGATTGCTAAAAAAGTTGGCAAGTATGGCAAAGCCGGCAAGTCTGGCAACATCCAGATCGGCTCAAAGGGAACCGGCCCGTTCTACTTCTTGGGTTTCATCGGCTCGGCCGTCTACTTCATCTCCACCGCATCCGATTTCTGGGATGGAGTGCTTGGCATTCTAAAGTCAGTTGTCTGGCCTGCGTTCCTGGTCTTTGAAGCCTTCTCGAAACTTCTTGGCTAATGAGATTCATCATTTTTGTGATTGACGACCAGACCGAAAAGGCCAGCGGCAATGAGATGGCCACTATCGACGCATTCAACGAAATGCTCGAGGCAAATGGTCACTGGATTACTGCGGCCGGCATCAACCACGGCGAGGCGGCGACGGTTCTAGACAACCGTGACGGCGCCGGCATCGTGACCCCCGGCTCGCTCTACAACGAGGTCGAGCACTACAGCGGCTTCTGGCTAATTAATGCAGCCGACAAGGATGAAGCCCTCGCGCTAGCGGCAGCCGGCTCGAAGGCGTGCAAGCGCAAGGTTGAGCTGCGCCCTTACCTCGGCTAGGGCTGTAGACGCTCAATAACCCAGTCAGACGCCGCACCCGCGGCATCAAGTTTTCGCTCGAACACGATTCGGTCGTGCATTCGGTTCGAGCGGCCCTTCCAAAACTCGATTCGGGTGGGCACGATTCGATAGCCGCCCCAGTATTCGGGCCGAGGCACATCCTTGCCGTTGAATCGGGCTAGGGCTTCATCAAACTGCGCGTCGAGGGCTGCACGGTTTTCGATGGGTTTGGACTGATGGCTCGACCAGGCTGCGACCTGCGAATCGTGCGGGCGCGAGTGAAAGTATCGTCCGACTCTGCGGCAACGACCTTGTGTGCAACACCTTGGATGAGCACCTGGCGATACATCGAATACCAACCGAACACCGCCGAAACCTTTGGGTTTTGTTCGACCGCCTCGCCCTTACGCGAAAGGTAGTTGGTAGCAAAGAAAAGACCCTCGTCACTCAGGCCCTTGAGCAGAACCGTGCGCGAGGTCGGCTGGCCATTCTGGTCGACTGTGCCAAGCACGAAGGCGTTAGGTTCAAAGATGTTCTCACTCTCGGCGTCGAGCAACCAAAGCTTGAGCTGCTCGATCGGATTGGCACCCAGATGAGTTTCGTCTAGCGCCTCTTGCCCGTAATCTTCGTGGCGATTGAGTGAGTCCATGATGCAACCCTACGACTAGATTGGGTGCATGAAATCAACTCGCATCGTCGCAGTGTTTCGCTGGCTAGCGGCAGCCGCCATCCTTTCGAGCGTGGTTTGGCAGGTCACCGACCGCTTAGCCCACAATCTCTTTAGGCCGGCCGAATACTTCGCCTACTTCAGCATCCAGGGCACCCTAATTGCCGGCGTGATGCTGGCCTACACCGGTTGGCTCAGCTGGACCGGTACCCCTGAGAAGAAGCAGGTCACCATCGCCAGGATGTCGGCCACCACTTACTCTGTGGTGATTGCCGTGGTCTATAACGCTCTGCTTCGCGACTCCCCCGGCGACATCCGTGACGCGGGTTATGACTGGCCGGTTGTACCCAACGAAATCATGCACGTTTGGGCTGCGGTTCTGATTCTGCTCGACTGGGTCTTGATTGCCGGTTGGCCACACCTCAAGTTGCGCGCGTCGCTATGGGTAGCCGCTTTTCCTCTTGCCTGGCTCACCTTCTCGGTCACCCGAGGCATGCTCGATGGCTGGTGGGCTTACTGGTTCTTGAACCCGAACGAAAAGGCCGGCCTCTCCGGGATGTTTGAGTACATCGCGGGCATCACGGTTTTGATGATTGGGCTTGGATTCTTGTTGCTATTGATTCGCCGGTTGGTGGCGCGAATCTCGCGCTAGGTCTATAGCCCAGCCAACCACCAGTTGATCGGGTGCTCAACGCGCACTGCCCACCAGAGTTCGTTGTGGCCGGTCTGCGGATAGCTAGTTTCGATGAAATCTTCACCGAGACGGTAGCCCTTGGCCGCCATGGTCTGACGGAAGTAAGCCTGGAATGGGGCGTAGGCGGCATCGAGTTCGGTGGTTCCGCCATCTGACCAAATTCGGTGGCTGCCTGGGGCAGGCAGGATTCGGGTCATCTCATCAACCAGCAGGTTTCCGCCGAGTGGCCAGTGGGTCGAATAACCGAGCACGGTGCCGTAGACATCCGGGTGCTTCGACATCGCATACATCGAAGTCAGCGAGCCCATGCTCGAGCCGCCGATTGCGGTTCGTTCACGCTTGAGCTCGATACCGAATTCGGCGGCGATAGTAGGCAAAATCTTGCTCGCGATTAGCTCGTGATAGTCGTTGCCGGTTGGGCCGGTGTGGCTCCAGCCATCCATGAAGTTTTCGAGAATTTCAGGATGCGCTTCGATCACATCGGTAGGCGAATATTCGATGCCGCGGATCTTGCCGTCGTTATTTTTGTAGGTAACGCCGACGATCAGCGGCTGCTGCTTACCTTGGATGCGCGGCCCGCCGACCGGGCGTTCTTGCAGCGCCTCAAGCACTCCCCAGGTTGCGCCAAAGGTCGAGGTCTTCGGGTCGAATACGTTGTGGCCATCGTTCATGACCAAGACCGGAGTGGTTGCCGTCACGGTTCCTGGAATCCAGACGATGACATTGTGCTCATCGAAGACGTAGCGCTTGATCTTGCCGCCGGCCAGCTCGCGCTTGTGCAAAGTGAGCTCACGCATCGCCAAGAACAGCGGAAAGACGAATGCGAAGGCGGTGACGAAAGCTGCCGCGATGTAGAGAGGCAAGTAGCGCATCTTGAGGCGACGGCCCTCGATGATGATGAACGCCATACCTGCGGTTCCGCCGATTAGAAGGTCGAGTGAATAGACCCAGTCGACGTTGCTGGTGAAGCCATCCGTGATGTAGTTTTCACCGCGCATCACAGCAATCGAGTTGAAGTACCAGGCGGTGGCGAGGCCAACCGCGGCTAGGGCGAAGAAGAAGATTGCGTTGCTGCGACGTCGATTCAACATGTGCCTAGTCTGGCACGAAGCGACTGAATCGACGGCTAGTGCAAGAACAGAACCGGCACCATCGAGAGCACAAGCAGGATTGCTGCGACGATGTTGAAGATGCGTCGACGAATCGGGTCACTGAGCCAGGTCTTCAAAACCTGACCCGCAACCGCCCAGAGCAAAGCGCCCGGATAGGTGAAGACCAAGAACACGAAGCAAATGAATGCGGTGGCTCCGAGGCCCGAACCAACTGGCACGGATGTGGCCATGAATGACGCGACTACGACCCAAGCCTTTGGGTTCACGAACTGGAACGTGGTCGCCTTCGCGAATCCTATGTATTTTGGCTCTGCGGTCTCAGACTTGCTGGTGCTCTTGATGATCTGGAATGCTAACCAAACGATGTAGGCAAAGCCGACCCACTTGAGAACCTGATAAACCAGAGGCAGAGTGGTGAAGATAACTCCAAGGCCGGCGCCGAGGGCAATCATCATTCCGGCGAGCCCAACCATGATGCCGTTTAGATAAGGCAGAGACTTGCGAAGACCGAAGTTAGCGCCAGACGAAAGCAAGAAGGTGTTGTTGGGTCCAGGCGTAACCGAGGTCACGAAGCTGAACACAGCAACCGAAACCAGCAAACTCCAAGTCATGGTCTGAGTCTAGGTCACCGATTAAATGAAAAAACCCGGCTCTCGTGAGAAGAAACCGGGTTTTAGTGCGCTTGGAGGGACTCGAACCCCCAACCTTCTGATCCGTAGTCAGATGCTCTATCCA
>JBEGKM010000005.1:0-17585 GCA_041184065.1 Actinomycetota bacterium | reverse complement strand
CGCGGCTCTAATTGCGGCAATCGACACTCACGAACCAGCGACGAAGCCAGCCGATAACGTTAGTGATGACCCAAAAATCGCTCGCTCGGCTTGGCGCAAACTCGTGGTGGCCAAGGCCAAGAAACGTCAGTCAAGACAGCGTAGGCTTATAGCGTCTTTGAAAGCGTTTAAACCCGAAGAAAGCAGGTTCCACTAATGCGACTAAATGGCTGGGAATGGATCATCATCCTTGTGATTGTTTTGTTGCTTTGGGGTGGCCCTAAGTTGCCTGGATTAGCGAAAAGCCTGGCTCAGTCGCTTCGTATTTTCAAGAGCGAAATGAAGACCGACGACAAGAAGAAGTCGGCCGAGGCCGGCGAGGGCGACAAGCCTGCCGACCAGTAATTTGCCAAAGGCATAACCTTGGCTGCCAAGCGCAACCCCGAGAGCAAGATGAGCCTCGGCGGGCATCTCAAAGAACTGAGGAACCGACTTTTTTGGTCTGCAATTTTCATTTTTGCTGCGACCGTTGGTGGCTGGTTCTTATTTGATCCAGTCTTTCAAATTCTTCAGGCACCGGTCATCGACATCGCCACAAAAAAGGGCGTGAACGCAACCATCAACTTTGGAACAGTAGTTTCGGCATTCGACCTGCGACTGCAAGTTTCAATATTCATCGGGCTTCTACTTTCAAGCCCCTTCTGGCTCTTCAACCTATGGGCCTTCATAACGCCTGGCCTAAAGACGCGAGAACGCCGATTCACCTTGGGGTTCGTGTTCAGCGCAGTTCCGCTATTTGCTCTAGGCTGCTGGCTCGCCTGGATTTCGATGCCAAGCTTTGTTGAGACCTTGATTGGGTTCACGCCACAGGGAAGCGCTAACGTAATCAACGCCAGCGAATACATTCTCTTCACGATCAGAATCCTGCTTGTTTTTGGGATTGCCTTCGTTCTACCGGTGGTCTTGGTCTTGCTCAATTTCGCGGGTCTAATCACGGCGAAGAGCATTGTTAGGTCTTGGCGAATAGCAATTTTCATCATCGCCGTGGTGGCAGCACTTGCCACACCAACCGCCGACCCAATGTCGATGTTTTTGGTGATGGTGCCGCTTATTGTGCTCTATTTCGCAGCTGCCGGCATAAGCGCCTTGAACGACAAGCGCCGCGAGCGCAAGGTGGCAGCCATTGACAAGCAGATCGAAGCAACCGCCAACAATCCGAATGAAGCCTAAAAATGACTGATGCAATGCTTAGCCCAGCAGAGCGGTACGCAAAGGCCAAAAAGAACCCTGCCTCACCGTCGGTCGATAGCTTTGTAAAACTTCTTAAGTTTCCGATGGATGACTTTCAGGAGCGAGCCTGCCGCAGCTTAGCTAAGGGCAAGAGCGTTTTGGTCGCGGCTCCAACCGGAGCTGGTAAAACCATCGTGGGCGAGTTCGCCATTCACCTTGCCATCGAAAAAGACCTCAAGGTTTTTTACACCACACCAATCAAAGCCCTAAGCAACCAAAAATACGCCGAATTGGTGAAACGTTACGGGCAAGAGCGGGTTGGTATTCTCACCGGCGACAACAACCAAAATTCAGACGCCCAAATTGTTGTGATGACCACCGAAGTGTTGCGCAACATGATTTATGCAAATTCAAACGCGCTGATCAGCCTGGGTTACGTTGTCATGGATGAGGTGCACTACCTAGCCGACAGATTCAGGGGAGCGGTTTGGGAGGAAGTCATTCTTCACCTTCCAAAAGACGTAAAGATTGTCTCGCTCAGCGCCACAGTGTCAAACGCTGAGGAGTTCGGCGCTTGGCTCGATGAAGTGCGCGGCGAGACTGACATCATTGTTTCTGAAGTGCGCCCAGTACCGCTAAACCAACACGTGCTTTTTGGGAACGAACTGCTTGATCTTTTTGACGAAAGCGAAAAAGGGACGCGAGTAAATCAGGATTTGGCTCAGCGCCACATCTCGAAACTTCGTGAGCCACTCCACAAACCACGTGGGCGAAGCGGCTATCGAGACGATCGAAGGCAGCAGAATCGCATCGAGCGAATCAGCAAGCCAGAAATCGTTGAACTACTTGAAGACGAAGACCTGCTGCCGGCAATCTTTTTCATTTTCTCGCGCGCGGGCTGCGAGGCGGCGGTAAAGGCTTGCCACAGTTACGGCGTGCGACTGACAACCACAGAAGAAAAGCAAGAGATTCGTCGCTTGGTTGAAGAGAAGTGCTACAACATCGCCGAGGAAGACCTAGACACCCTCGGCTATTTTGAATGGCTCAGCGGGCTCGAGCGCGGCGTTGCGGCGCACCACGCCGGCATGTTGCCTGCCTTCAAAGAAGTTGTTGAAGAGCTCTTCTTACGCAAGCTAGTCAAAGCGGTTTTTGCCACCGAAACCCTGGCGCTTGGAATAAACATGCCAGCCCGAACAGTGGTTCTCGAGCGCTTAGACAAATACAACGGCGAGGGTCGAGTAAACCTGACTCCGGGGGAGTACACCCAACTAACCGGGCGCGCTGGCCGACGAGGCATCGACACTCAGGGGCATTCGGTGATTCAGTGGAGTGCCAACATGGAGCCGAACAGTGTGGCTGGTCTGGCGAGCAAGCGAACCTACCCGCTAATCAGCCCGTTCCGGCCGACCTACAACATGGCGGTTAACCTCATCGAAGCCTTTGGACGTGAACGCGCCCGCGAGGTTTTGGAAACGTCCTTCGCCCAGTTTCAAGCCGACCGTGCGGTGGTTGGGCTGGCCAAGGGAATCCGGGAAAAGCAGGTTTCGCTCGAGGGTTACGAAGAGTCGATGAAGTGCCACCGCGGCAATTTTGTCGAGTATGCCTCGATGCGACGCGAAATCACCGACATTGAACGTGCGCTTTCAGCAGGCCGAATTCGTGCCGAACGCGGAAAAGATATTCGACAGAGCAAGGGTCGCCACCTTCAAGAACAGCGCATCAATCAACTCAAGCGCGACCTAAGGGCACATCCGTGTCATGCCTGCAACGATCGCGAAGCACACGCCCGATGGGGTGAGCGCTGGTTCAGGCTTCGCAGCGAACTCGATGCTGTGATGAGTCAGATCGAAGGTCGCACCAACCAGGTGGCCAAAACCTTCGACCGCATTTGCGAGATGCTTGTCGACCTTAGATACATCGAACCGAACCGCAACGGCGACGAGCTGGTTGACTACAACGTGCTCGATGGTGGAAAGACTCTTGCCCGAATCTATGGCGAGCGAGACCTGTTGATTGCCGAAGCCTTGCGAGAGGGGATCTGGGCGAAACTTGACCCCGCCGGCCTTGCCGCCATGGCCGCGGCATTGGTTTATGAGGCGCGACGCGACGACGAAGAATGGGAACCGCGCTTGCCTAAGGGCACCTTTGGTGAAGTCATAGTCGAGACTCAACAACTCTGGTCAGATCTCGAAGAACTGGCCGAGCACCACAAGCTTCGTCGCACGAGCCCACTTGACCTAAGTCTTTGCCTGCCGATTCACCGTTGGGCAACCGGCGCGAGGCTAGACGCCGTGCTTGAAAGCGCCGATCTATTGGCGGGCGACTTCATTCGCTGGGCTAAGCAAATCATCGATGTGCTTGACCAGATTGCTCAGGCCTCGGGCCCAGAGCTGGCCGAGACCGCTAAGACAGCAGTAGACAAAGTGAAGCGAGGAATCGTTGCGTATTCCTTCTATGGTTAAGCGCCTTGCCCTGGCCGTCGCAGGCGGTTTTGCATCAAGCCTGGCAATGCCTCGAGAGGATCTTTGGCCACTCATTTTCGTTTCGGTCGCGGCCCTAACCTTGTCGGTTCGAGGCCTCAAGGCCTGGTCGTCATTGATTGTCGGTTTAGTCGGCGGATTAGCGTTCTACCTCAGCCAGATTGAGTGGTTAACCCTCTACCTCGGCCCAGTTCCATGGTTGGCGCTTTCGACTCTCGAGGCAATAATTTTTGCCCTAGGCCTTTTGGCCTTGAGCGTGGTCTGGCGGTGGCTCGATGGACGCCAATTGGGCAGGTTCAGCAGCCTCGTAATCGCAGCCGCACTCGCCAGCATTTGGACCGCAAGGGAATGGGTGTCTATCACCCTGCCATACGGGGGTTTTCCTTGGTCGCGTCTGGCGCAGACCCAGTCAAACAGCTATCTGAGCAAGTGGGTATTTGTTGGCGGACTCGGCTGGCTAACCTTCGTGATCGCATTCGTTTCGATAGCAGCCCTGCTTCTGTTCTTGAATCGTGAAACCAAGCTGGCCAAGGCTGGCTTGGGCGCATCAATAGCAATGTTTTTGATCGTTCCAGCGGTAATCAATCCTTCGGGTGCCGCCGAGGCCGGAACCTATCGAATTGCCGCTGTGCAGGGCAATGCAAACGCCGGTCTGTTTGCAAATACAAAGCGCGGCGAGGTGCTGCAAAACCACATCGACGCCTCCGGCAAAATGCTCAAAGATTCAAATTCCCAAGGCTTGGATGTGCTGGTCTGGCCAGAGAATGCGAGCGATCTCAGCCCTTTCTCCGACGCTAAAACCTACCAAGACATCCAGGACTTGGTTAACGAGGAGTACCACGTACCTTTGATTTTTGGCACAATCACCGCCCGCGGTGACAATCTCTACAACAGCTCCATTCTTTGGACTCCGGGGCTTGGCCCAACCGACTGGTACGACAAGAAACGGCCGGTGCCTTTCGCCGAATACGTTCCAGACAGAGACTTCTGGTATCAACTCGCGCCCGACCTAATCGGCCTCGTCTCAAGGGGCTACACCTTTGGCGAGCGAGACGGCATATTTGAGATTGATGCCGTGAAACTTGGCACTTTAATTTGCTTTGAAATAGCCATCGATGACATTTCGCGTGACCTGGTTCAGCAGGGCGCAGAAGTGATTCTGTCGCAGACCAATAATGCCGATTTTGGCAGAAGTGACGAAACCTTCCAACAGGCTGCGTTTGCAAAGCTTCGAGCGATCGAAACCGGCAGATCGGTAGTCAACATCTCCACGGTTGGGGTATCTGCGATTTATGCCGCTGATGGCACCACACTGGCCAGCCTGCCGACTTTTGAGTCGGGTTACATGATTCAAGATGTTCCGCTGCGAACTAGCCTGACACCGGCCATGATTATCGGTCGCTACGTTGACCTAGTCATCAACCTGATTGCGCTCTCTCTAATTCTGCTGGCAACCTTGCCTGCCGCCCGAAAGAGGCGTTTGGTTTGAGCGTCTTGGTAATCATGCCCACCTACAACGAGTTGGCGAACCTAGAGCGCAGCATCGAGAACGTTCGATTAGCGCAGCCGCAGGTTCACATCCTTGTTGTTGATGACAAAAGCCCCGATGGCACAGGCGCGCTGGCCGACCAAATCGCTGCAAGAGATGCTCAGGTGCAGGTTTTGCATCGCAGTAAAAAAGATGGGCTCGGCGGAGCATATTTGGCTGGGTTCAGCTGGGCCTTCGAGCGCGGCTTTGAGACTCTGGTCGAGATGGATGCCGATGGAAGCCATCGCGCGGAAGATTTGGGAAAGTTGCTTGCGCAGACTGGGCGGGCCGACCTGGTGATTGGATCTCGCTGGGTCAAAGGGGGAGCGGTACAAAACTGGCCCTGGTATCGCAGGGCAATCTCGCGCACGGGGACTTTCTATGCTGATTTGATGCTGGGTAGTCGGGTGAAAGACATGACCGCCGGCTTTAGAGCATTCGATGCAGAATTTTTGAAGAGACTGAATCTTGAGGGCATTGCCGCCAGAGGATATGGTTTTCAGGTCGAGATGGCCTGGCGCACGCAAAAGGCTGGAGGCACGATTATCGAGGTGCCGATCACGTTTGTCGAGCGAACCGAAGGTGCTTCAAAAATGACAACAGCCATAGTGCTCGAGGCTCTATGGCTGGTCACAAAGTGGGGCGTAAGCCGCCGCTTAGGTCTATAGGTCGGCCTGCCCGCCCGCGCGGCGTGCGCGAATGTAATCAAGGCGCTCCTGCAAGATCTCTTCTAGCTCTTCGCGAGTGCGACGCTCAAGAAGCATCTCCCAGTGTGAGCGGGGAATCTTGTCTTCGACTAGGTCGAGAGTGATTTGCTTACCGTCTTCGAGCTGAGTGCCCTGCTGAGGACAATTTTTGCACTGCCAGGTCTGAGGAATCTCGGCATCGGCGGCAAAAACTATCTCTGAAATGTGGTTGTTAGCACACTGAAATTTGTGAGTGACGCGAGCCGAATAGTTGACACCGCGTTCGCTTTCGAGACTCTGGGTGCCTAAGCGCATTCCGCGCATGGTCTGCTGGGCCATTTTTCCTCCTGTGTTGGTCGCCCTTTTGGGGCTATGTCGAGTATCAACTCGGCAAGAACTCTCAATCATCCCGCAAAACGAAAGTTTTCGTCAGACCAACTCACTGCATTCGCAGTGTATTAACAGCAAGATCGACGCGATCGGTAACGATTCCGTGTGCACCTAGGCCAATCAAACGGGTCATCTCGGCCGGTTCGTTGATTGTCCAGAAGTGAACTTCGAGCCCAGCTTTCGACATCGCTGCAATAAATTTGCGGTTGTCGAATCGCATCAACCCAGCCGAAATGGGAAGCTGCAGCAATTGAACCGGCCTGGCCAATCGATTGATGAGCGCCTTGAAACCAAAAAGATAGGCGATGTAAAGGCCAAAAACCCTAGACGAACCCGCCGAAGACGCCACCATGCCTTGAAGGAGCTTTAGAGCTGCAACCCGCCGACGGTCACTGAACGATGCCACCAACACTCGGTTATTGGCCCGCAGACGATTGATGACCTCGGCGGCTGGCTCAAGAGCCCCCCAAACCTTAAAGTCAAGGTTGAACCTTGCGCTCGGAAAAGCCTTCAGGGCCTGTTCGAGCGTAGGTATGTAGCCACCGTCAATTAGCGCTAGGCCCTGGAGCCGGACCAGGGTGAGCTCTGAGATCTTTAGGGGGATACCGGCAACCCGAGACAGGTTGTCATCGTGAAACAGCACAGCAAAGCCGTCTTTTGTGACCTGAAGATCGCTCTCGATATGTGTTGCACCGGCAAAAATTGCACTCTTGAACGCTTCGAGAGTGTTCTCAGCATGATTGTTGGCAAAACCGCGGTGGGCAAGAATGCGCGGTAGCGCAGGGGAGAGGTAGGCAAATTTCTGCAATTCAGACCAACCCTTCACGTATCAGCAAAATGGCCGAGTGCCAAAACCCAGCCGATAGGCTGGCTCAATGCGTCTTGGCTTTGATTTTATGTCGGTGAAACGACTGGTGCGCCTAAATATCGGCCTCATGATTTACGGCATGGCGCTTTCCATGGTCGTGAACGCCAAGATCGGCGTTCCACCTTGGGATGTCTTTGCCCAGGGAATCTCTTATCAACTCAAATCTTCCTATGGGATAGCAAGCATCATCGTCAGCGTTCTGGTGCTCATTTGCTGGATTCCACTCAAGGTAAAACCCGGAGTTGGCAGCATCATGAATGCGCTTTTGATTGGCCTGTGGATGGATTTTTGGACCCCATTCACACCGGTCTTTACCGAGTATTGGCAGAATCTGGCCATGTTTTGCCTGGGCACAGCAACTGTGGCATTTGCAACTGGCCTCTACATAACCTCTCATTTGGGCTCTGGGCCTCGAGACGGCCTAATTCTTGGCCTGCAAAAGCTTCTCGGCTGGAAGGTATGGATTGTTCGAACCAGCATCGAAATAGTGGTTCTGGGAATTGGCTGGACCATGGGCGGGCAGGTGCGCGAGGGAACCCTGATTTTCGCATTCACAATTGGCTATCTAATGCAGGCTTCACTCGTCTTTTTTGGCTACAAGACCAAGCCAATCAAACGCGGGAAAAAGCTTAGCCAAGACCTAGCCGAACCAGATCAGAGCTAAATCGGATGCGTCCCGGACAACACCGCGAAACGGCCCGCATTTTGCTTCATAACCAGCAAAATCAAGTGTTTTTGCTACTGACCCATTTTGACCCCGAGGTTGGCCTGCCACCCCGCTGGATCACACCCGGAGGCGGCATTGACGATGGGGAAACGCCTGTTGAGGCTGCCGTACGCGAATTGCGCGAGGAAACCGGTCTGCGAGTGACGGCGAATGAGCTGGGTGAACAAATCTGGCAAACGGCAGGCAAATGGTTCTGGGGTGACGGTGAAAATCATCACACCTATGTGGATTATTTCTACGCGTTGCAGGTAAACGACTTTGAGCTCGATGCGAGCGCCTGGACCGCAGATGAACGCCGTGACGTGTTGGAATTCCGCTGGTGGAACCTCGCCGATCTAGTTGAAGCTGGTGAGAACGTTGGACCACACGGGTTGGTTGAGTTCATGCAGCGCCACTTCCTGAACTAAACCTCTATCGCCGATAATGAACATTATGTCAAGTAATGTTTATCTACCGAGTAGAGCCCATTCCCCGCTTTATAGGGCTGCTGTGGTTTGAGAACCGCTCCTGCAAACTCTCGGCGGGCGATTCGAATGCGCTCTTACTGTTGAGAAGCCGAAATCCAGTCAGAAAGCTTTTGAGCGGCGGCGCCCGACTCAAGCGCTCGAGTTACTCGTTCTAGAGCGTCCTCAAATCTAAGGTTCAAATCAACGTCAGCTCGCGATGCGTCTCTGGCTAACTCGTAGGCAACCACTCCTCCGGCGGCGTTCAAGGCAACGATGTCTCGAACGGCTCCAAGGTTGCCTTTGGTTTCGCCTGCAAACAAATCCCGCGCGGTTTCGGCGTTTTCTTGAGCTCCCCCGCCAAGCAACGATGAAACATCTACGGTGGCCAGACCAAATCGGGTTGGGTCAATCTGGTGCTCGGTCACCTCTCCCCCAGATACCTGCCAAATGTGACTGCTGGTAGTTGTGGTCAACTCATCTAGACCATCGCCACCCCTAAAGACCAGCGCCGTTCTGCCTCTCGAGGCCATTTCGGCGGCCATGAGCGGGGCGATGTAGGGGTTCGAAACGCCAAGCGAGGTGGCAATTGGCTGGGCCGGGTTTGCCAATGGGCCCAAAAAGTTAAAAGTGGTTGGCACGCCAAGTTCTTTACGAATCGGAGCCACGTGACGCATCGCCGGATGAAAAACAGGTGCAAAGAAAAAAGTGATTCCTACTTCTCGAAAAATGTCTGCGACTCTCTGTGGTGAGTTATCCAGTCGGATGCCCAAAACCTCGAGCATCTCTGATGATCCAGTCTTGCCAGATGCCGAACGACTGCCGTGCTTGAGCACCGGCACATCGGTCGCTGCGGTCAGAATCGAGGCCATGCTCGAAACGTTCACAGTACCGACTTGATCTCCCCCGGTGCCCACGATGTCAACAGCGTTGCTGCCGGTATCGAGAATTACCGCGTGCTCGAGCATTACATCAACGAGCCCCGAGAGTTCACCCACGGATTCGCCCTTGCTGCGCAGAGCAAGCATGAAGGCCCCAACCTGGGCATCAGTCGCCTCACCAGCCATAATTTGGCTCATCGCCCAGCTTGCTTCTGCTCTTTCGAGGTCAGATTTCAGCAAAAGTTTGCCGAGTATGGTCGGCCAGTTGAGCGAGAGAGTCATAGGGCAAAGTTTATTAGCGAAAAACCCGATTAAGTGCCGTCAAAATGCCGATTTCATGCCCTCGTCAGGGTTAGGATTGAAGCATGACGACCATTAGCGCCCCAGTCATTAACCGCCCAAGTGCAACCTCGGTTGGCACTATCGTTTGGCTTGGCAGCGAGGTGATGTTCTTTGCCGCCCTGTTTGCCATGTATTTCAGCCTTCGTGCCAACTCGCCAGAGATTTGGGCTAACGACACAGCGATTCTCAATGTGCCATTTGCACTCGTCAACACCTTGATTCTGGTTGCATCTTCGTTCACCGCTCAGTTCGGTGTCTTCGCCGCAGAGCGCATGCAGCCTCGTCGCACCGGCCTCTCCCCTGTCAAGTGGGGCATGGTTGAGTGGTTCTTCCTTTCTTACCTACTCGGCGCAATCTTCGTTTCTGGCCAGGTCTGGGAGTACGCGACCCTGATTTCAGAGGGCGTTGCTCTCAACTCGAACTCTTATGGTTCTGCTTTCTACATCACCACCGGTTTCCACGCTCTACACGTGACCGGCGGCTTGATTGCCTTCTTGTTCGTTATTGGCCGCACTTATGCGGCAAAAAAGTTTGGTCACTACGAAGCAACCAGCGCAATCGTGGTTTCTTACTACTGGCACTTCGTCGATGTTGTTTGGATCGGCCTGTTCCTAATCGTTTACGTTCTCAAATAAGAATTTCTGGAGATCAAATCAATGGCATTCATCAAGCGCAACGCCAACGGTTCACGCCGTAGTCCTTTTGCAGCAGCACTAGTAGTCGCAGCCGGCCTTGCCCTAACCGGCGGCGGTTACGCGGCAACCACCGCTGCCGTTGCAAACACACAGCCTGCAAACGCCGCTTACAGCGCGGCTCAAACCGAAGAGGGTCGCAAGCTGTTCTTGGCTAACTGCGCAAGCTGCCACGGCAAGGCTGCCGAAGGTTCGGCAGTTGCACCGTCGCTAATTGGTGTTGGTGCAGCCTCGGTTGACTTTCAGGTCGGCACTGGCCGCATGCCCGGTCAGGCTTCTGGCCCTCAGCTTCAAAAGAAGCCAGTTCAGTTCACCGAAGAGCAAACTGCAGCCCTTGCTGCCTATGTGGCTTCGTTAGCGCCTGGCCCATCGGTTCCATCCGAAGAGATGCTCGCCACCGATGGCGACTCGACCCGAGGCGGAGAACTATTCCGCATCAACTGTGCCATGTGCCACAACGCAGTCGGTGCCGGTGGAGCTCTAACCGAGGGCAAGTTTGCCCCTGCGCTGGTTGGCGTTTCAGAGAAGCACATCTACGAGGCCATGGTCACCGGACCACAGAACATGCCAGTGTTCAACGATGCCAACTTGACCCCGAAGGACAAGAAAGACATCATCACCTACCTAAAGTTCGTGGAATCAAACCCATCTGCTGGCGGTTATGAACTAGCGAACCTCGGCCCTGTGGTTGAAGGTTTGTTCACCTGGGTCTTCATCCTTGGTTTCATCATTGCAATCACCATCTGGCTTGGCGCTAAGTCGAACTAGTAGCCAAAGTTTAGAAAAATAGGAGATAAATACGTGAGCGACAAAAAGAGTCTCGCTAAAGCCTCAGCACATGAGGAAGAGCACGACTACGCAACCGGTTTGGCAGTTGTAGCGCCGGATGCAGTTCAAAACCCGGGTATGGAGCCTCACCGTGAGCGCATGACCGACAAGAGCGTCAAGCATGAAAAGGCTGCTGCTCGTCAGGTTGCAGCTTTCTTCATCGCATCTATTGTTGGCAGCATTTACTCGATTTACGCTTACTTTGCGTTCCCACTAACCGAAGAACTGGGAACCGTTCGAAACAACACCCTGTTCCTTGGTCTCGGCATCACGCTTGGTCTTCTAGGAATCGGAATTGGCGCCGTTCACTGGGCAAAGACTCTTATGCCAGACGCCGAGGTCTCTGAAGCACGCCACCAGACCCGTGGCACCGAAGAAGTTCGCGCCCGCGCAATCGAAATCATCAAGCTGGCAGAAAACGAGTCAGGTTTCACACGCCGCAAATTGATTCGCCGCTCGCTATATGGTGCCTTGGCGCTGTTCCCGATTCCTGCGATCTTCTTCTTCGGCGACATGAACCCAAACAAAGACCCTCAGTCTTTGCTTCGCCACACCATGTGGAAAAAGGGAACCCGCCTGACCAAAGATCCAAACGGTCTGCCAATCAAGGCCTCAGACGTGACCATTGGTTCGGTTTTCCACGTTATTCCTGAAGGTCTCACTGAACTTCACCACGGCAAGTTAGAAGAAAAGGCCAAGGCTGCAGTTCTTTTGGTTCGCCTCGACCCTGCCGACATCAAAGAGTCGCCTGAGCGCAAGAGCTGGTCATACGACGGCATTGTTGCTTACAGCAAGATTTGTACTCACGTGGGTTGCCCAGTGGCTCTATACGAGCAGCACACTCACCACCTGCTGTGCCCATGCCACCAGTCAACCTTCGATGTAACCGATGAGTGCAAGGTTGTTTTTGGTCCTGCCTCTCGTCCACTACCTCAGCTACCTATCACCGTTGACGCCGAGGGCTACCTCGTCGCGCAGAGTGACTTCACCGAGCCTGTTGGCCCTAGCTTCTGGGAGCGCTAAAAATGAGCAACGCAGTAACTGCACGTAAAAAGGGCGGCTTCCTGGCTGGAACCGCAAACTACCTTGACGAGCGCGTTGGCGTAGCCGGCATTCTCAAGGAATTCGGCCGCAAAGTGTTCCCTGACCACTGGTCATTCATGCTGGGCGAGGTGGCGCTCTACAGCTTCCTCGTTTTGCTGATTTCGGGTACCTTCCTGACCTTCTTCTTCCAGCCATCAATGGTTCCCGTAATTTACGACGGCGTTTATGGTCCGCTCAAGGGCGCCGAGATGTCGATCGCATACGCATCTACCCTCGATATCTCATTTGAGGTTCGCGGCGGTTTGCTAATGCGCCAAGTTCACCACTGGTCGGCACTGCTATTCGTTGCCGCGGCTGGCCTTCACATGCTCCGCGTGTTCTTCACCGGTGCATTCCGCAAGCCTCGTGAAATCAACTGGGTAGTTGGCTTCGTGCTCTTCGTGCTGGGTATGGCCGGCGGTTTCACGGGTTACTCACTTCCAGACGACCTTCTTTCGGGTAACGGTCTTCGCATCATCGATGGAATGATCAAGGGCTTGCCTGTTATCGGCGCCTACTCTTCATCTCTTCTATTCGGTGGCGAGTTCCCTGGCGAGGCTATCGTTGCCCGACTATATGGCCTCCACATCCTTCTCGTGCCTGCGTTGATCCTTGTGTTCATCGTCATCCACTTGTTCATGGTGGTCATTCACAAGCACACCCACTACTCGGGTCCGGGTCGCACCGACGCAAACGTCGTTGGTTACCCATTGATGCCGGTTTACGTGGCCAAGGCTGGTGGCTTCTTCTTCATCGTCTTCGGCATCATCATGCTCATGGCTGCTACCTTCACCATCAACCCAGTATGGAACTACGGTGGCTACGACCCATCGCCAGTTTCAGCTGGTACCCAGCCTGACTGGTACATCGGATGGCTTGATGGCGCCCTTCGTCTTGCACCTTCACACCTTGAGGTGATTGGCGGCGGCGGCACCTGGGCATGGAACATCCTGCTTCCGATGCTCGTCGGTGTCGGCTTCCTGGTTGTTGTCGCGCTTTACCCATTCATCGAGGCTTGGGTAACTGGCGACAAGCGCGAACACCACGTGCTTGATCGTCCGCGCAATGCTCCAACCCGCACCGCCATCGGCGCTGCTGGTGTTACCTTCTATGCGGTCCTTTGGGCTGGTGCAGCGACCGACTTGATCGCAACCAACTTCAAGATGTCTTTGAACCAGGTTCTAACATCGATGCAAATTCTATTGATTGTTGGGCCGTTCATTGCCTTCTTCGTAACCAAGCGTGCCTGCTTGTCGCTGCAGCGTAAAGACCGTGAGATTGTGCTTCACGGTCGCGAAACCGGCCGCATCGTTCGTATGCCGCACGGTGAGTACATCGAGGTTCACGAGCCGCTAGACGAGTTTGACCAGTGGAAGTTGATTGACTTCAAGTCATACTCCCCTACTCTGGCTCGTCCAAACGCCGAAGGCAAGATCACGCTCAACGCTCGAATTCGCGCGGCATTCTCTCGCTTCTACTTTGAGGACCGAATCATTCCGGTAACTCAGACCGAACTAGACGCAGCTCACCACCACGATGAGCCTGCAGAGGTTGCAGAGAAGCCAAAGAAGGCTGTAGCATCAGCAAAGAAGCTGGCTGCCAAAAAGGCAGCCCCAAAGAAGTAACTGGCAAACCAAGCCGATTGGCCGGTGTCTCGAAAGAGGCACCGGCCTTTTGATTTGTGGCAGACTGAACCTATGCTTTCAGCCACCTTCATCTTTGCTCCAGGAACGTACGATGACGACTTTCATAGGCTCGACGCCATCATCATGGCTGTTGCCGAGGCAAACGAGGGCTACAAGGGCTGTGAGCGCTGGTGGAATGAAGATCGAACCCAAAGAAGCGTGGTCTACTACTTTGACTCACACGCGGCATTGAGAGCCTTCAGCACTGATGAAACTCACAAGCAAGCTAAGAAGGACTTTGCGCGTTGGTACGAAGGCTACCGAGTGGTTATCGCAGAGGTGCTCAGCACCCACACCGCAGGCCGTCTCGATCACCCGTTGAACAACTAGAGATCTCCTTGAAATCAAGAAAAGCAACTCCACAGCTGTGGTGGGTAAGAAGCCTCTGCCATGGGCAGCCTTAAAAGAAAACCCCTCCCGAAGGAGGGGTTTTCAAGTTTTGCTTAGTGAGCGAAGTGGCCGCGGCTACGTTCGTAAACGAAGCCGATCAGAGCTACAAGAGCCAGCGGGAAGGCGATGAAGAACAACCACCAGCCGACTGCTAGTGCGGTGAACGCCATCGCAGCAAAGAGACCTAAGAAGAATGGCCACCAGCTCCAAGGCTGGAAGAAACCCATCTCAAAGTCACCGTCTTCGATGTTGGCGGTTAGCACATCTTCAGGAACTACGCCCTGGGTCTTGTGGGTCTTCTTCAGGTAGAAGGCCAAGAACGCTGACATAAAGCCAAGCATCGCGATAGCCGCTGTGGCGATTGGCTCAAAACCGCCGTCATACGAGTTGTAATACCAGATCGCGTAGCCCGCTGCATCTACAAAATAGAAAGCGGTTAGGAACCAAAACAGGTTTCCGTTGAACTTCATGGTGCTTAGCCCTTCTTGCCGGCGGTCGCCTGAGACTCAGGAGAAGCGAACTCTGGGTGGTTTAGGTCAAACGCAGGCGACTCTGAACGCACTCGTGGAATCGAGGTGAAGTTGTGACGTGGGAACGGCGATGCGGTAGCCCACTCGAGTGAGCGGCCATAACCCCAAGGGTCGTTCAGGGTGGTGCGCTCACCCTTGCGAGCGGTGATGTAGATGTTCCACAGGAATGGAATGATCGACAAGGCCAGAATGGCTGAGCCAACGGTTGAAACACCGTTCATCCAGGTGAAGCCGTCTTCAGGCAAGTAGGTCGCGTAACGACGTGGCATGCCGATCACACCCAACCAGTGCTGAACCAAGAAGGTCGTGTGGAAGCCGATGAAGAGCAACCAGAACTGAATCTTGCCAAGGCGCTCGTTGAGCATCTTGCCGGTCATCTTTGGGTACCAGAAGTAAATGCCGGCGAACATGGCAAATACGACTGTTCCGAAAATCACGTAGTGGAAGTGCGCAACTACGAAGTAGCTGTCTGACATGTGGTAATCAAGCGTTGGTGAGGCAAGGATTACACCGGTCAAACCACCGAAGATGAAGGTGGTCAGGAAGCCAAGTGAGTAAAGCATCGGGGTCTCAAAGGTAACCGAGCCTTTCCACAACGTGCCGATCCAGTTGAAGACCTTTACACCGGTGGGAACCGCAATCAACATGGTGGTGAACGCGAAGAACGGCAGCAAGACCGAACCGGTTACATACATGTGGTGAGCCCATACGGTCATCGAAAGTGCAGCAATTGCGATGGTTGCGTAGACCAAGGTCTTGTAACCAAAAATCGGCTTGCGGCTAAAGACTGGGAAGATCTCAGAAATAATTCCGAAGAAAGGTAGAGCAAGGATGTAAACCTCTGGGTGACCAAAGAACCAGAACAGGTGCTGCCAAAGCATTGGGCCGCCGTTGGCTGGGTCAAAGATGTGCGCACCAAAACGACGGTCGGCACCTAGAGCAAACAAAGCTGCTGCTAGCGGTGGGAAACACATGATTACCAAGATCGAGGTAACCAGTGTGTTCCAGGTGAAGATTGGCAAACGGAACATGGTCATACCTGGCGCACGCATGGTCAGGATGGTGGTGATGAAGTTGACACCACCCATGATTGTTCCGAAACCACCCAGGGCTAGGCCGAAGACCCAGAGGTCGCCGCCAAGGCCAGGTGAGAACGTGGTGTTCGATAGCGGCGCATAGGCAAACCAACCGAAGCTAGCGGCACCCTGTGGGGTGAAGAAACCGGCAACTGCTACGAATGAACCGAAGAAATAGAACCAGTATGCAATGGCGTTGAGACGCGGGAATGCCACATCTGGAGCTCCGATTTGAACCGGCATCAAAATGTTTGCAAATGCCGCAAACAATGGGGTCGCAAACATAAGCAACATGATGGTGCCGTGCATTGTGAAGAGCTGGTTGTACTGCTCTTTGGTCTGCACGATGTCGAGACCAGGTGCCGCAAGCTGGGCGCGGATGACCAGAGCCATCACACCGCCGATCAGGAAGTAGGCGAACGAGGTGATTAGGTAGAGGTAACCGATCTTCTTGTGATCGGTGGTAGTGATCCAATCAACCAGGATTTGACCCTTGGTTTTTTTGACTGAGCCTGGCTTGGTAGCGGTTGCGGTAGCCATTGTCCTTATCCTCTAATCTCTGGGTTGTCGCCCGGAAGGTTCTGGTTGCGGTCATATTTGGAGTCAAGTTGACCCACGTTGCCAGCAGCGGCAAGCTTTGCCATCTGGGCATCGTATTCGGCCTGAGAAACGACCTTCACGTTGAAGAGCATCATTGAGTGGAACTCTCCACAAAGCTCGGCACACTTGCCCTTGTAGGTGCCTTCTACCTGAGGGGTGAAGTACATGTGGTTGGTTCGGCCAGGGAACATGTCTTTCTTATACAAGAAGTCGATTACCCAGAATGAGTGGATTACATCGCGCGCAGTTAGGTCAACCTGAACTGTCTTGTTTACTGGAAGGTAAAGGGTTGGAAGCTTTGCTTCTGATCCCAGCTCACCGTTGAAATCTGACTGAACGCCGCTTGAGTAAACATTTGCATCAACGTAGTTGAAGTCCCAGCTCCACTGTTTTGCAATCACTTGGATGGTCACATCTGGATCGGCGGTTGGCTCTTCGATTGCGGCCATGTCGCGCGCGGTGAAGGCAAAGAAGCCCACTACAAGGATCAGGGGAACAATAGTGAACAGGGTCTCGATTGGGTTGTTGTAGCGCAACTGCTGAGGTAGACCGGTCTCGCCCTTACGACGACGGTATGCCACAATCGCCCAGAACATCAGACCCCAGGCAATGATGCCCACAATCCAAAGGACAATCCACGAGGTTGTCCAGAGACCAACGATGCGGTCGGTGTGGTTAGTTACCCCAGGAACGCCAGGCAAGAAACCTCGTTCGAACTCCTGCTGAGAACAACCACTGAGTAGCAGCATCAGAGAAGCCGCAGCAGGCACTGAGGCCCACTTAAATCCACGCTTAGATAGCACAATCGACCCTTCAAATATCGAATCGTTACGTAGTTAGTCTAAGCCCTCGAACCTATCCCAGAGGGCAAAAAACACCATCAACTCGGGCTAAAAACAGGAAAATCCCCAGCCGGCAAAGCCAGACTGGGGATTTTATTAGAAAAAATTTTTAGTTGAAAGAGTCTCCACAAGCGCATGAGCCGGCAGCGTTTGGGTTGTCGATCGTGAATCCCTGCTTCTGGATGGTGTCCTCAAAGTCAATTGATGCGCCGTCTAGGTATGGAACGCTCATTTTGTCGACGATAACCTCTACGCCGTTGAACTCGGTGACAACATCGCCGTCAGCCATCTGCTCGTCGAAGTAA
>JBEGKM010000004.1:0-19675 GCA_041184065.1 Actinomycetota bacterium | reverse complement strand
TCGGTTACAACTAGTCCTAGCTTGCGAGGGGAGACGCTTTCGACTGAAACCCTCGCTCGAGTCTTGAAAACACCCCTGCCAGTCTCATAGGCATCACGAACGCCGTCGAGACCCATGATGATGCCACCATTTGGAAGGTCTGGCCCGGGGATGAACTTCATCAAATCAGCAGTCGTGGCCTCTGGGTGTTCAAGAAGGTAACGCGCGCCGGCAATAACTTCTCTGAGGTTGTGAGGGGGCATGTTTGTCGCCATGCCAACTGCAATTCCAGAGGATCCGTTTACCAGCAGATTAGGGAAGGCGGCAGGCAACACCTCAGGTTCCGAGAGCTGCGCATCGTAGTTCGGTTTGAAGTCCACGACATCTTCGTCTAGGCCCTCATTCATCAACAGTGACGCCGGCGAAAGTCTAGCTTCGGTGTATCGCGCTGCTGCTGGACCATCGTCGAGGCTTCCAAAGTTTCCGTGTCCATCGATCATCGGCACTCGAAGTGAAAAGGGTTGTGCCATGCGCACGAGGGCGTCGTAGATTGCGGAGTCGCCGTGTGGGTGCAACTTGCCCATTACTTCGCCGGTGACTCGGGCGGACTTTACGTGGCCGCGGTCTGGTCGCAGACCCATCTCGCCCATCTGGTAAATGATTCGGCGGTGAACGGGTTTTAGACCGTCGCGGGCGTCGGGCAGCGCACGAGCGTAGATGACCGAATAGGAGTATTCGAGGAATGAACCCTGCATCTCGTCAGACAGGTCAATGTCAACGATTCGGTCGTGGCTCGGCTGTATTTCGGTCATGGGCTCTCTGGTGCTTCATGCTGCTGTGGCAGACTGGTGGTGATGAATACGATGCTACCTTCACCGCCAAAATCCTTCGGGAGGCTCTCTGACGTATTCATTTCAGCCTTAGGTTCGATGACCGGAATCGACAATCGCCTGGGTCTTCGCAAGGTGGATTTGGGTTGCGTAGTCATGGTCGACGGACTGGGTGTTGAGAACATAACTTTCGCGGCCGGACACATGAAGTTCCTAGGCAAACAGTCTCTAAATGCGATTCGATGCGCATTTCCTAGCACTACTGCGAGCAGCCTGGTGAGCTTTGCAACTGGTGACCGTCCCGGCGTGCACAACTTCGTTGGATATCAGGTTCAAAAAAACGACGAGCCTCTGAACCTGTTGACTGGCCTGACGCCCAATGATGCGAAAGCCCTTCAACGCCGGGTAACAGTCTCAGAAAAGGCTAGAGCCTCAGGCTTGGAGTGTTACTTCATTGGTCCGCCCGAGTACGAAAATTCGGGATTCACGAACGCCACCATGAGAGATGCGACTTACGTGGCTGAGAAGGAAATCTCTAAACGAGTATCCCGTGCTGTTGAGTTGCTAAAGACGCAAAAGCGTTGCCTGATTTATCTGTACATCCCAGAGTTGGATCAGACCGCTCACAGGCATGGATCTAGGTCGATGCAGTGGTTGCAGCGAGCCGAGGATGTGGACTCTGAACTTTCGCGTCTCGTTGATGAGGCCCCAAAACGGGCGGGCATTTTGGTAACCGCCGATCATGGAATTGTCGATGTGCCAACTACGAACCACATCTATCTCGATGACTTGGATTTTGACTGGGCTGTGGTGCAGAGCGTGGGCGGAGACCCTCGATCTAGATTTCTGTATCTGACTGAACCTTCGCTCACTAGCTCGGTACGGCAATCCCTAACGGACGAGCTTGGGGCCGATGTGCACGTATGCGAGGTTCAAGACCTAGTAGATTCCGGTTGGCTTGCAAATCCAACCGCTGAGGCCAGAAGTCTGCTACCTCAACTTTTCCTAATCGCGAAAACTGCGGTCGCTATCTATCACCGATCGTTCTCGAAGCCGCAAAGTATGAAAATGATCGGTCAGCATGGATCAATCTCGGACGCGGAAACACGAGTTCCACTAGTGAAGCTGAACGGTTACGCCTAGACCGAGAGAACGTTACTCGTCGGTCTTGGTGCCGAAGACGATTTGATCCCAGCTTGGCATGCTCGCTCTACCTTTTTTAGGCGCCTGTTCTGACTGCTCCTGAGGTTCATCCTGCGTCGCGGGTACAGCATCATCTGCTTTCTCAGCAACGATTTCAATAGGCATGGTTTGGGGCTGAGGTTCGCTTGAGGTCTCCGCGCGCTTCTTGCGAAGGGCCTGCAGCAAGTCGGCCGTCGCGCTCAGGGGAGCATCGTCTTTAGATTCAGCCAACGCTTGCTCAGAAGCTTCGGTTACCAAAGAGAGTTTCGTTGTCTCGACAGCTGCCACATTTGGCGTGGAAGTGTCTGAAACTAGTCCGCCAAGAAACGCAGCTGGAGCGTTGTCGCGTTTTCCAAGGTTGATCGCTTTCTCGTTCTCAGGGGACAAGACAAGTTTTCTTGGGTCAAAGGACCATACCGCCACAGTTGCTGATCCATTTGCTTGATAGGAAACAGAGATGTGCCAAACATTGAAATCCGTGCGTTTGGTTGACCATTTGATGTCGGTCGCGTTGATCGCGGCAAGCTTCGACTGAACGAATTCACCAAATTCCAATCCGGAACCTTCACCGAGGTTTGGAAGTCTCAGAGTCTTTGCCGACTCGATTATGTGGGCCAGTTCAGCAATCACCGGTGCAGCAAACTTTTCGACAAAGTCAAAGGAAGCGCCAGATGATTCCACAAGCTCTTCGAGTGTGGCGCCATTACGAATTGCATCCTGGAGTTCACGCGGTGACAACGAACTTGATGCCGCTTCAGACCTGGATTTCTTCACGGCAGCCTGAAGTGATTCGTCATTTATCAAACGATACTGTTCACCATCGGCTGTCTCGAGTGTTAGGTAATCGCCATCGTTACCACTGAGCCGAATATCTTCCATTTTGCGAACCTCCTGTCTGAAGTTTGCCACTGAACTTGTCGATTTATCGCCACTCGGCGTTGCGTGTTTGCTATTTGGATTCTTTTGTTGCACACTATGCACGCCTAGAACAATGAAGCGAGAGGGTAGGCAATGGCTACCGATTACGACGCACCTCGGAAAAACGACGACGACACCGAGTCCATCGAGGCGATCAAGGACCGAATCCCGGACAAGCTTTCTGGCGTTGTAGATGTTGATGAAGAGCACGGCGAAGGCTTCGCTATTCCAGACGTTGTGTCTGAAGACCTTGACGTTGTAGTTCTTCCACCACAGGATGACGAGTTCACCTGTTCTGAGTGTTTCATCGTGAAACACCACTCGCTGCTATCCACCAAAAAGGGCAAGTACGGCAAGCTCTGCGTCGAGTGCGAATAGCCCAAATCAGTCTTTAGAGTCGAGCAGCTTCTTTAGCTCGGTTGACCGTCTAGTCGAAACTAGCCAATACGGCGTTTGATCATCCGGGTTAGATTTCAAAAAAATCTTCAAGTATGTCGGCACGCTCGATTTAATGACAAGGTAAGCCCGAGAATCCAGCCTTGATGTTCGTTCCTCAAATGCCTCATTACGGTCGATGGCAACCGTCTTAGCGATTTCGCCGATCTGAATGCGAGCGTTTTTCACCGATAACCGGCCTTCACTAACAAGAATGACGGGTGCGTTCAGGAACAACGCAAAAGCCGCTAGCAGGGTGGCCAAGGCTCCAAGCAGATGGCCGAAGCCAGCGTTGATGGGCAGGAAAACCAAGAGCAGACTAGGGTAAAGCAGCAGAAGGGGCAAAAAGCTAGCCGGGCTGGGTAGCACACGCTCTCTAAATGTTTTTGTCTCTGGCTTAGGCACTTGCATCACACATTTAGATTACGCTCTTACCGTGAACGAAGTGCCCGTACTGATTACCTGCGAAGACCAGTTTCTGCCTGTTTATGCCAAGCCTGGCGATGCGGGGGCAGATTTGCGGGCGGCCGAATCGGTGAGAGTCCCAGCAAACGGCAGGGTCACAGTAAAAACCGGCGTATCAATCGCATTGCCAAATGGCTACGTCGCGCTTGTTCATCCTCGTTCGGGACTAGCCGCCAAGTTTGGTGTGACCGTGTTGAACGCACCCGGAACCGTTGACGCGGGTTACCGCGGAGAGATCGCCGTCACCTTATTCAACAGTTCGCTAGAGGCTTTTGAAGTGAAGACCGGTGATCGCATCGCCCAGCTTGTAATTCAGCAAGTCGAGGTAGCCAATTTCGTTCGTGTCCAGAAACTGCCCGAAAGTTCGCGTGGTCATGATGGTTTCGGTTCGACAGGAGTTCAGTAATGCACGAAATTTACTCGTCTAGCGATAAGGCCGCACCAAACGATCGTCAGACCGCTGGCCCTTTCGACGCAACCGAAATTCAAGACGCTAGACCATTCATCGACTTTGGGTCGCTGAGGGTGCCCGCGCGTTCAGACATGGCGCTGCGGGTTGAAATCGAAGATGCCAGTGGCCAAGTCATCGCCGTCAGTATCGATGTGGGCGGTTCATCGCTTCAAGTTCAGGCTTTTGCTGCTCCAAGGTCAGAGGGTCTTTGGCACACGCTCCGGGCTGAACTAGAGCAGTCGGTGACAGCTCAAGGAGGCGAAGTAGAGCGTCGAGTCGGATCTCTCGGGCAAGAACTACTAGCTAGAGTGCCAGTCCTCGATTCCAATGGTGTGAGATCGGGAACGCGAATAGCTCGTTTTGTCGGGGTGGATGGCCCTCGTTGGTTTCTCAGGGGTTTGATTGCTGGCGCGGCGATAAACGATCCACGCGCTGCTGCAGAAATTGATGATGTATTTCGTTCGCTGATTGTTGTCAGAGATAACACCCCTCTGCCTCCGAGAGATCTACTTCAACTCAAAGTTCCAGGTGGCACAGTTGCCCCGCCTAGGGCATCCTAATGAGCGATGCCCGTAAGGCTGCTGCCGCCCGGCTCGGCCTTGAAACGGTAGACGGCAAACCTTCGCTGAGCAAACAGTCGATGCTTTCTGCCGTTGGCGGCTGGCTTGGTATCGTCGATGCGATTTTGCCCTCGACAGTTTTTGTCACAGCCTTTACGGTAACCAAAGAGCTCTTTCCAAGCGTTGTGGCAGCCGGCATCGTATCTTTGACGCTTCTAACTATTCAGGTGATCCGAAAGCGCCCAATCGCGAACGCTTTAGTTGGTGCGGCGGGCATTGCAATAGCCGCCTATCTTCCTTTGCGTGACGGAGGGCAACCGGCCGACTACTTTCTACAAGGTTTCTTTACAAACAGCATCTACTTGCTAGTGATTTCCATTTCTTGGCTGATTCGATGGCCAATAATCGGAGTTTTAGTTGGTCTATTGACTGGACGCGGAAGTCAATGGCGCAAAAACAAGAGCCAGATGCGCAGGTTTAGCGGCGCGACGCTTATCTGGGTTGGTCTATTTGCCGGAAGGCTTTTGGTCCAGGTTCCGCTGTATTTCGCGGGTAACATCGAGGCCCTCGGAATCGCAAGGGTCAGCATGGGCGTGCCACTGTACGCAATCTGTATTTGGCTGACCTGGCTAACCATCCGAAGTGAATTCGCAGACCGCCAATAGTGCTAATTTTGTTTTAGGCAACGAAGCTAGCAAAGTAAGGAAAGACAAGCATGTCCAAAGTAAACAGTTTCGGTTCAGCCGACATTTTGAATGTCGGAAATAAGGGTTACCGAATCTTCAAACTGAACTCTGTAGACGCTAAGACGCTGCCTTACAGCCTCAAGATTCTGCTCGAGAACCTGCTGCGCACCGAGGATGGCGCAAACATCACCGCGGACCACGTCAACGCATTGGTCAATTGGGATCCAACTGCAGAACCTGACGTCGAAATTCAGTTCACTCCAGCTCGAGTAATCATGCAGGACTTCACCGGTGTGCCTTGTGTCGTTGACCTAGCAACCATGCGCGAAGCCGTAGCGGAACTAGGTGGCGACCCGAAGCGAATCAATCCTCTTGCGCCTGCTGAGCTCGTCATCGACCACTCAGTTCAGATCGACGTTGCCGGAAGCGCAGACGCCTTCGAAAAGAACGTCGAATTCGAGTACAACCGAAATGGCGAGCGTTACCAGTTCCTGCGTTGGGGCCAGACCGCTTTTGATGACTTCAAGGTTGTCCCACCAGGCACCGGCATTGTTCACCAGGTGAACATCGAGTACTTGGCCCGCACCATCATGGCTCGCGAGGTCAATGGTGAACTTCAGGCCTACCCAGACAGCTGCGTAGGTACCGATTCCCACACCACCATGGTGAACGGTCTTGGTGTTCTCGGTTGGGGTGTAGGTGGCATCGAAGCCGAGGCAGCCATGCTTGGACAGCCTGTTTCAATGCTCATCCCGAAGGTAGTCGGTTTCAAGCTAACCGGTCAGATTTCTACCGGCGTAACCGCAACCGACGTGGTACTTACCATCACCGAAATGCTTAGAAAGCATGGAGTTGTAGGCAAGTTCGTTGAGTTCTATGGTGCTGGCGTAAGCAGTGTCCCACTGGCCAACCGTGCGACTATCGGCAACATGAGCCCGGAGTTTGGCTCTACCGCAGCGATGTTCCCAATCGACGAAGTGACGCTGGATTACCTTCGCATCACCGGTCGTCCGCAGGAGCAAATCGATCTTGTTGAGGCCTACAGCAAGGCTCAGGGCCTATGGCACGACCCAAGCATCGAACCGCGCTTCAGCGAATACCTAGAACTAGATCTTTCAACGGTAGTACCTTCGATTGCGGGCCCTAAGCGCCCACAAGACCGCATCGTTTTGAGCGAAGCGAAGCAAGCCTTTGAAAAGGTTATTTCTAGCTACTCAGAGCAGGCATCTAAGCCGACTGCTGTCAAGGGTCAAGACTTCGCTTTGGACAACGGACACGTGGCAATTGCCTCAATCACCTCCTGTACCAACACCTCCAACCCGTCGGTGATGCTTGCAGCAGGTTTGGTTGCTCGCAAGGCTGTTGCTAAGGGCTTGAAAGCCAAGCCTTGGGTCAAGACCTCTCTTGCTCCGGGCTCCAAGGTTGTAACCGAGTACTACAACAAGGCTGGACTAACCAAGGATCTTGATGCCCTCGGCTTCAACCTTGTTGGCTACGGCTGCGCAACCTGTATCGGCAACTCTGGCCCGCTCTCCGACGAGATCTCAGAGGCAATCAACCACAATGATCTAGCCGTTACCGCGGTGCTTTCTGGAAACCGTAACTTCGAAGGTCGCATCAGCCCTGACGTGAAGATGAACTACCTCGCATCACCTCCGCTGGTCATCGCTTACGCTCTCGCCGGAACCATGGATTTCGACTTTGAGACAGACTCGCTAGGTCAGGACCTTGACGGTAACGACGTATATCTAGCTGACATCTGGCCAACCGCTGCAGAGGTCCAGAAGACCATCGATGAGTCAATTAACTCAGACATGTTCAAGACGCAGTATGCGGGAGTTTTTGAAGGCGACGCTCGTTGGAAGGCTTTGCCAACGCCTGAGGGTGCCGTCTTCGAATGGGATCCTAAGTCAACCTATGTTCGCAAACCGCCTTACTTCGACGGCATGAAGATGACGCCGGATGCCGTCAAGGACATCCTTGGCGCACGTGTGCTAGCCAAGTTGGGCGATTCTGTCACCACCGACCACATCAGCCCGGCTGGTTCAATCAAGGCTGACTCTCCGGCTGGAAAGTACCTGACCGACAACGGTATTTCTCGCGTCGACTTCAACAGCTATGGCTCACGCCGCGGAAACCACGAGGTAATGATTCGCGGTACCTTTGCGAACATTCGCCTTCGCAACCAGCTCCTAAACGGCGTAGAGGGCGGTTACACCCGTGACTTCACTCAGGCTGATGCGCCGCAGAGCTTCATCTATGACGCCTCGAGCAACTACCAGGTTCAAGGCACCCCGCTTGTGATCCTAGGCGGCAAGGAATACGGCTCTGGTTCATCACGTGACTGGGCAGCTAAAGGCACAAGTCTTCTGGGAGTGCGCGCTGTAATCACCGAGAGTTTCGAGCGTATTCACCGCAGTAACCTGATTGGAATGGGCGTTTTGCCTCTACAGTTCCCGGCCGGTGAGTCTGCAGATTCGCTTGGCCTAGATGGAACTGAGATCTTCAGCATCGTTGGCGTCGAGAAACTCAATGATGGCAACACCCCAAAGACTGTGAAGGTAACTGCGAAGCCATCTGAGCACTCTATGGCGGGTAAGCAAGTTATTGAGTTTGATGCAGTGGTCCGAATCGATACTCCTGGAGAAGCGGACTATTACCGCAACGGCGGAATTCTTCAGTATGTTCTTCGCAGCCTAGTTGCCTAATCATGAGCATCCTTGAGCGCATCAGCGGGCCGAGAGACCTCGACTCGCTGAGCGTTCAAGAATTGCGCAGTTTGGCTCAAGAGATTCGCGAATTTCTTGTTTCGAAGGTCGCTAAAACAGGTGGGCATCTCGGACCAAATCTTGGTGTTGTCGAAACGACGATGGCCATTCATCGTGTGTTCGATTCACCAAAGGATTCGGTAATTTTCGACACTGGGCATCAAAGTTACGTGCACAAGATTCTCACCGGTCGCAAGGACTTTGAAACCCTAAGACAGAAGAATGGGCTCGCCGGCTACCCGCAGCGCTCCGAATCCGTTCACGACATCGTTGAGTCTTCGCATGCGTCGTCGTCGCTATCTTGGGCCGATGGAATAGCCAAGGCTTATCGCCTCACGGGCCAGGACGAGCGATTTGTAGTCGCCGTGATTGGTGATGGCGCTTTGACCGGCGGCATGGCTTGGGAGGCGCTCAACAACATCTCGGATGACAACGACCGAAAACTCGTGATTGTGGTCAACGACAACGGCCGTTCGTACGCCCCAACAATTGGCGGATTCGCTCGTTATTTGAATGACGTTCGAACCAACAAGAACTATCGACGCCTGTATAAGATCAGCAAGGAATTGTTCTACAAGTTCGGCCTTCCAGGGCGATTAATCTATTCAGCCGCGCGTGGTGCAGGCAAGGGCATATTCGGCACCTTTGCGCCCAAGGGCATGTTCCCAAACCTTGACATTAAATACATCGGCCCAATTGACGGACACGACATTCAAGCTTTAGAGCAGGCGTTACAGCAGGCGAAGAAGTATGCCAACCCTGTGATTGTTCACACGATCACCCAAAAGGGTAAAGGTTATGAACCTGCCATGGGTGACGAGGCTGATCAGTTCCACGCTGTCGGACAAATTGACCCTGAAACCGGTAAGGCGCTTGACTCAAAAACCAAGCAGAGCTGGACGGACGTTTTTGGTGACGAGCTTGTAGAAATCGCCGGAAGGCGAGAGGACATCATCGCGATTACTGGCGCGATGCTAATTCCAGTCGGTTTGAAGAAGTTCGCAGAGATTTTCCCTAGGCGAGTTTTTGATGTCGGCATTGCAGAGCAGCATGCCGTAACTTCCTCTGCCGGCATGGCTTTCGGGGGATTGCACCCGGTTGTAGCTATCTATGCAACCTTCATGAATCGAGCCTTTGATCAAGTGCTTATGGACGTGGCTCTGCACAAGGCAGGAGTAACTTTCGTTCTCGACCGTGCAGGCGTAACGGGTCCAGATGGTCCAAGCCACCATGGTGTCTGGGATCTTTCCTTGCTACAACTCGTGCCTGGTATCCGCATCGCCGCTCCACGTGACGCTAAAACTCTCAAAGAGGAACTTAACGAGGCGGTTGCTGTCTCTAACGCTCCTACTGTGCTGCGTTTTGCCAAGGGTAACGCTGGCGCTGACATAGTCGCCTTGGAAAGACTCTCTGACGGGGTAGATATACTTCGCAAGGCATCAAAAAAGGATGTGCTGCTGGTTGCGGTTGGAAGCATGGCTGATTTGGCGCTTAGTGTCTCTGACTTGCTAGAGGCCAGCGGAGTTGGTTGCAGCGTCATTGATCCTAGATGGGTCATCCCGGTTGCTGACTCGGTAATCAAACTCGCTTCTGAACACCGGCTAGTCGTAACAATCGAAGACGGAATTCGTGTTGGAGGCATTGGTACCAGGGTTCGGCAAGAGATGCGCGCCGCTGGAGTTGATACTGCTCTCAACGAGGTCGGTCTACCTGACCGCTTCATCGATCACGCATCTCGTGCGGAGATTTTCGAAGAAACAGGCTTGACCGCAAACCAAATTGCGGCCGATATCTTGGCCCAGGTTAGTGGCCACAAAGTGCCACACGCAAAACCTAACTAAGTTATAACTCTTCCGGTTCGAAATCCTGCTGCGGTTCTTTCAGAAGTGCCTGTGCAAGGGCCTCACCGACCAACTTCACTTGCCACTCTCTGGCCCCAAGGTTCGACAAGAACAATGAAACAGACACCGCTGTGATGTCATCGGGCGGCTCCCAAGCCAGTTGCCTCAGGTAGTCGGGAGTAAGCAAATTCTCGAGTGGAACATTCACTTCTTCAGCAATCGCGCCGATTACAGGCTTCAGCGTCTGTAGGCGAGCATGGGCATCGGGAAACCTGTTGGGCCAAACTCGATGATTTGGTATACCGCTGATCGGTAGTCGCAACGGAGGCAGGTCTCTTGTGTTTTGCGCTTCCTGCAAGGCAGCCCACCAGGTATCTAGATAACTGCGGCTTGCGCGGCCAACGAAGGTGCGATTCGACGCCAACTCCGGTCGAGTTCCAACCGGATTCTTGGCAAGCGAACTTATCGATGAGTCGGGTATCAGACGACCTGGAGACACATCGAGTTTGATTGCAAGTCTCTCGCGGGCTTCCCAAAGGCTTCGGGCTATGGCTAGGCCCCGCGGGTCCTTAACCTCAGATAGGCCGCTTGTGGATCGCCATTTTTCTGTCTTGGGCTGCTTTGGCGGGGCATTCAGTATCGCTGCGAACTCAGCCTTTGCCCAAGCAGTTTTACCTTGCAGCTCAAGCTCTGCAGCGAGCTTGTCCCAGAGTTCGTGCAGAACGTCCACGTCGAGCGCGGCGTAATTAAGCCAATCCTGGTGCATTGGTCTCGTGGACCAGTCGACGGCCGAGTGTTCTTTTGCGAGTCGGAGTTTAAGGAAGTGCTCAGTAACAGCGCCCAATCCGACGCGGGGTAACCCAGCAATTCTGGAACCTAATTCGGTGTCAAATAGTTCCGGGGCCTCTAATCCAAGCTCCCTAAGGCAAGGCAAATCTTGGCTCGCAGCATGAAGAATCCAAGGTGCCGAAGTCAGAACCTCACTCAGTTCGGAAAAGCTTGTGTCGTTCGAATCCAAGTCGCCATCTTGTGCGACTGCGATTGGATCGATTAGAAATATCGGACCGCCTCTGCGGTGGATTTGAATCAAGTAGGCCCGTTGGGAGTACTTAAATCCAGACGCTCGCTCTGCATCAACGGCGAAAGGGCCAGTGCCGGATGCAAGTTCCGAAATAGAGCTTTTGAGTTGGTCTCTTGTTTCAACTAGTAAAACAGTTTTGGCCTTGGGTGTAGAAAGCAGTGGCAAAAGTGCCACCGGCTCTTGATTTTCATCAGCTTCCGTTGTCAAGACCTTGCTCGAATCGCAATTTTGGAAACCCCAACTGGTAAGTGAGGAAAGCCCGACATGATGCACACCAAATCCTGCCAAGCCTCAAGGTGAGCGGCGACGTCAATGTTCACTGGAGACCAAGAAGCGCGCATCTCAAGCTCAGCGTGGTCACTTTGCACTGCAAGAGCACCATAACCCGACGAGATGATCCTGGTTGCAGTACCTGCTTCGGCGGCAAATTCAGCCCCACGATTCTCAAGTGCCTCAGTTAGCCAAGCCCAAGAAACATCGGATATTGATTCGTCGGCACCGATGTTAGTTTCAAGCGGAGATTTAGCAAAGCAAATGACGCGAAAGCGGTTCGCCCAACCCTCCTGCTCCTGCGGCTCCCAGAGTAGAACAAACCTTCCGGTTCCAAGGTCTGTTGAAACATCTTCAACGGCTGGTGCTGCAACGCTTGCCGAGAAGGCGATTGCATTTGTGGCCAGATTTGGCGGCGCTGCAATCTCTTCAATGATGAGCTCTTCACGAATGTCAGCGCTACGAAGAGATTGGAGAGCAAGACGAAACTCTGCCGATGAGGCATCTTGCGCGTCGAACTCAATCACCAGACAAGGATATTCTTCGCGACCGCTAGTTCTAGGCTGCCACGCCGCTGGGAAGCCAGACGAGGTAGGAATTGACCCCGTCGAAATTTATGGCCAGAGAGTTGTTGGATTTCGGTAAATAGTAAAGGCGGTCAATCAGGTCTTTCGCTTGTCCAAAGCTAATTTGTGTTTCTGATCCAGTAACCGTGAGATGCACTTCATCAAGCAATTCCTCATCAGTAAAGGTCTTGATAAGTTGTGGCCCTGCCTCTAGCAAGATTTTGCTCAGTCCCCGTGAGCGCAGTGACTCAACCAACTGCTTGGCCAAGGGCGCACCATCTTGAAGTTTGATGCATTCGACTACCGCCTCGTTGCCGGCAGCTGCCAAAAGTTCCTGGTTCGACGATGCGAGCAGAACTTCGTGCCCGTCTGATGGAGTCAGCAGCGGCAGCGAAAGAGTGTTCAGTGAATTGGAAACGAGACAGATAGAACACCTTGCAGTTGAATTGAGTCGCTCGACTCTGGCTGTGTTGCCTCCTGTGATTGCAACATCGTTATCTGATCGAGCCTGAAGTAGAAGGCGCAGGTCTGCACTGTTTGATATTCCTCGTGAACTGCCAGAATCATCAACACAATCCCCACCGACGGTTACTGCGTGAAAAAGTGTCACGCGGCTAGAACCAACTCTTCGGTCTTGAATTTTCGACTCAATCAAGTCGAGGACTTCTCGCGTACCTGGCGCTTGATTCTGTGCAGCATGGCTCTCATGCCTCGCATTCGAAGTGGTGACACGGCTTCGGCGAGGCCAATGCGGTTTGCGAAGTCCTCATCTACGGCCAGCACTTCCTTGGCAGTTTTGCCATCTAGAGCTTCGTGCAGGATGCCTGCGAAACCTCTGGTGGTTGGGGCTTCGGCGGGGGCGCTAAAAAATAGGTGAACGTTCGAGGCGCCATCGACTTCTACGAAAAGATAAATGGGGGACTGACACTCCTCAACGCGCTCGAGTAGATCGGGATGGTCGGAATACTTAGGCGGCAATTCAGGTAGGTTGTCCGAGTATTCCAGCAGAAGCGTGAGTCGATCTTTTACTCCGATTGCGTTGAAATCGTCAATCAGATCTTCTAGAGATTGAAGCATCGACTATCGAGGAGCAGGCGCGAGACCAGGTTCGGTGCCCTTGGCAATCGGAACACCAACGAGGCTTCCCCACTCTGTCCAAGAGCCGTCGTAGTTTCGAACTCCTGAAAAGCCGAGTAAATAATTCAAGACGAACCAGGTGTGGCTCGAACGTTCCCCGATTCGGCAGTACGCGATGACGTTATCGCCAGCTTTTAGGCCGGCACCGTTTAGGTAGATTTCTTCGAGCTCGGCGCGTGATCGAAACACTCCCAGTTCTCCGGCAGCCTTTGCCCAAGGAACCGAAGCCGCCGACGGAATGTGACCACCGCGCAGTGCTCCTTCATCTGGATAATCAGGCATGTGGGTGCGCTCACCCGAGTATTCCTGCGGGCTGCGGACGTCGATAAGCGGGTTACCAAAGTGCGACAAGACGTCATCACGGAAGGCGCGAATTTTGCTGTCGTCGCGGACGACAAGCGGGTATACGCCGGGCGACACCTCTGAATTCTCGCGAGTGACCTCTCGACCCTCGGCAATCCATTTCTCACGACCGCCATCAAGCAGTCGAACGTCCTCGTGTCCGAACAATTTGAAGACCCAGAGAGCGTAGGCCGCCCACCAGTTGCTCTTGTCGCCATAAATCACGACGGTTGTGTCTCGCTTAATGCCAGAGCGCTCCATGAGTGCTTTGAAAGCTGTTCCATCAACGTAGTCACGAGTAATCGGATCGTTTAGATCAAGGTGCCAATCAATCTTTACGGCACCTGGAATGTGGCCTACTTCGTAAAGCAGTACATCTTCATCAGATTCAACAACGACCAGTCCCTCGCTACCGAGATTTGCAGCAAGCCATTCGGTGCTGACGAGGGCACCAGGGTGTGCATACTCGTTAAATTTGGGGTTTGAATCTGGCGCGATCGGCATAAGAGTTGTTTTCCTTGGTTATTAGACTTGAAGGCAATACATCAAGGTTAAGCGCACTTAGCTCTCACGTCATCCCACAAGGTAATAATTGTCAACTCAGCGCAGTATTTTTCTATCTCTCGCGTCCCGTGAACCGCACGCGACCGTTTCAGAACTGTTGGCTGAGCTCGTCCCCCCTCGCGAGTTCGAAAATGCCTCATTCAAAAATTACATCCCACACGACGAGTATGAGTCTCAGGCGATCGCTCAGAAGCGTTGTGAAGAATTCGGCATTGGTGGATCGAAAAGGCGTCTCTTCGCAAAATCCAATCGTATTGAAATGACTGGTGTGTACCTTGACGGCGGCTTCGGCGTTGGAAAGACCCATCTGCTTGCAGCGATTTGGCACAGTTTCCAAGGCAAAAAAGCCTTCGGCAGCTTCATCGCCTATACGAGCTTGATCGGAGCTTTAGGTTTCGCTGAGGCAGTTAAGGCATTGAGCAGATTCCAACTTGTTTGCATTGACGAATTCGAGCTGGACGACCCAGGAGACACCATGATGATGTCTCGCTTGCTCAACGAACTCGAGAAACACGGCGTGAAATTTGCAGCAACTAGCAACACGCCTCCGAACGCTCTCGGTGAAGGCCGATTCGCTGCAGCTGATTTTGCTCGGGAAATTCACGGAATCGCAGAGCGCTTCGACATCCTCAGAATTGACGGTGAAGATCACCGTCACCGCCCAGTAGATGTTGCGCCGTCTGAGATGAGCGAGGAACAACTTTCGTCGTGGCTGGGCGGCAGGAGCGAAGCAGACACTTCAGTTGACAATTTCTCGGACTTGTTGTCGGCTCTTAGCAAAATTCACCCGTCTAGATACGGGCGTTTGCTTCGTGGCGTAAGTGGGGTCGCTCTAGAAGATGTGCACCTGCTGACCGACCAAGTGGATGCACTGAGGTTTGTAGCTTTTGTTGACCGCGCTTACGAGGCCCAGATAACGCTTCGTGGATCAGGCCACCCGCTGACTCAGGTTTTCTCACCCGAATACCTGTCAGGTGGATACCGAAAGAAATACCTCCGCGCTGTTTCTCGCATCGGAGCTATGACAACACGCGACTAATTTTTTTACAAGCCCGAAACAATTCACGTCATCCTCTGAAACCTGTTTGCCAGAAACTTGTGGGGTAGCCACGCAAACGTTGGCTCACTTTGTTTACTTAGAGAGAGGCAAACAAATGGATCAGGGCAACACGGCCTTCGTACTAATTTCAGCAGCCCTTGTGCTGCTTATGACACCGGGACTCGCGTTCTTCTACGGCGGAATGGTCAAGGCCAAGAGCGTTGTGAGCATGATGATGCTGAGCTTTGGATCACTCGGACTCATTGCAGTTCTTTGGGTGCTCTACGGCTATGCAATTTCATTCTCAAACGGTGGCTCTGAAACTTTCTACGGAATTGATGGCTGGTTCGGCATAGACACATCGTTCCTAGGGCTTACGGCTCAGGTCGCTGACGCAGCGGCTCCTACCGGCGCATTCCCGCAGCTAGCTTTCGTTGCTTTCCAGGCAACCTTCGCAATCATTACCGTTGCATTGATCTCGGGCGCAATCGCAGACCGTGCCAAGTTTGGTGCGTGGATGGTTTTTGCAGGCCTTTGGGCAACTATCGTTTACTTCCCGGTTGCAAACTGGGTCTTCAACTTCACTCTTGAAGACGGCAAGGTTGTAGACGGTGGTTGGATCGTATACGGACTCGGTGTTATCGACTTCGCAGGTGGTACAGCTGTTCACATCAACGCTGGAGCCGCGGGCCTTGCGCTGGCAATCGTTCTTGGTAAGCGCTTTGGATTCAGCAAGGGCATTACCCAGCCGCACAACGTGCCTCTTACCCTTCTAGGTGTTGCACTGCTTTGGTTCGGTTGGTTCGGATTCAACGCGGGCTCTGAGCTTGCCGCTGATGGCCTAGCAGCAATTGCATTCATCAACACTCTTGCGGCCCCGGCAGCTGCGATGCTCGGCTGGATCATTATCGAAAAAATCAAGCACGGGAAGGCAACTTCAATTGGGGCCGGTTCAGGTGCTATCGCAGGTCTAGTTGCGATTACCCCTGCCTGTGCTTCACTTGACCCGATCTGGGCTATGGTTCTTGGTCTCGTAGCAGGTATGTTGTGTGCCCTTGCCATTGACCTCAAGTTCTCGCTCGGATTCGACGACTCACTCGATGTTGTTGGCATTCACCTTGTCGGAGGTATCGTCGGTACCCTATGGATCGGTCTATTTGGCAACGGCGTTGGCGCGGCCTTTGGCTTCGGCTTCCACCAGCTTGCAATGCAGGCTCTGGGTGCAGCTGCCGTGCTCGTCTACAGCTTTGTTCTAGCATTGATCATTGGATTCGCGGTTGAAAAGACCATCGGCTTCCGTGTCAAGGCGGAGGACGAAATCGCAGGAATCGACACCGTTGTTCACGGTGAAGAAGCCTACGCGTTTGGTGCAGACAGAGGCTAAGCTCTAAAAACACCGAAAGGAGAGTCCCGAAAGGGGCTCTCCTTTTAGTGCGTTTATCGAAAGGACACACATGAACCACCAGAACACGACTATGTTCCTAATAATTTGTTCGGCCATGGTGCTATTTATGACACCCGGGCTGGCTTTCTTTTACGGTGGTTTAGTTCGGGCATCGAGCGTTGTCAGCATGATGATGATGTCAGTTGGCTCCCTGGGGTTGATTGGTGTCATTTGGGTGGTTTACGGCTATGCCATGTCTTTCGCAAATGCGGGTTCAGGTCAGTTCCTAGGGCTTGATGGTGTCCTGAGCATAGACCTGAGCAAGATTCTGATGATGGACGTAATAGACCAAGCCAAGTCGGGCGACGGGTTTAATCTTGCGTTCGCTGGATTCCAAGGAACATTTGCGGTTATCACCGTTGCCCTTATTTCTGGTGCGATTGCTGATAGAGCAAGATTTGGATCCTGGATGATCTTCGCTGGATTTTGGGCAACATTGGTTTATTTCCCTGTGGCAGGTTGGATTTTCAATTTCTCGGTCGTCGATGGCAAGGTAACCGATGGTGGTTGGCTGGTCTACAACGTCGGCGTGATGGATTTCGCTGGTGGAACAGTCGTTGAAGTTGCCTCAGGAGCTTCGGCGCTAGCTTTAGCGTTAGTACTCGGCAAGCGATTTGGATTCACCAAAGGCATGCATGCGCCGCACAATGTGCCTCTGGTTCTGATTGGTGTGGCAATCCTTTGGTTCGGTTGGTTTGGTTTCAATGCTGGATCTGAATTAGCCGCTGACGGGATTGCCGCTCTGGCATTCGTCAACACTTTGGCTGCGCCAGTTGGGGCTCTAGTTAGTTGGGTAATCTACGAAAAGCTGGTTCACGGAAAGCCGACATCAATTGGAGCCGGTTCTGGCGCTGTCGCTGGTCTCGTCGCGATAACGCCATCCTGTGCCTACCTTGATCCGATTTGGGCTCTTGCGCTTGGCGCGGTGGTTGGTGTGGTCTGCGCTTATGCGATTGAGCTCAAGTTCGTTTTGGGTTTCGACGACTCTCTCGACGTTGTGGGCATCCATTTGGTCGGTGGAATCGTAGGAACTCTTTGGATTGGGCTTTTCGGACAAAATGTCGGCCTCTTTTTCGGACATGGCGCGGAACAACTAGGAAAACAGGCAATCGGTGTCTTTGTTGTGATGATTTATGCCTTCGTGCTTTCATACGCCATTGGCTGGGCTATTCAGAAAACCATCGGCTTCCGTGTGAAAAGCACAGATGAGATTGCAGGCGTCGACCTGGTCATGCATGGCGAGGTTGGCTATGCGGGAACCGACCCACGTTGGACCTGGAAAAACTAACCGCAAAACACCTAGCCTGAGTTTGCGATGCAGATGAAGTTGGGTTAGAGTATCTAAGTCTTCGAAAGAAGGCACGCGGATGTGGCTCAGTTGGTAGAGCACAACCTTGCCAAGGTTGGGGTCGCGAGTTCGAATCTCGTCATCCGCTCGCATAGGGCGTTAGCCTCGTTAAGCATGGTGGAGTGGCTGAGCGGCCCAAAGCAACAGCCTGCAAAGCTGTAAACCCACGGGTTCAAATCCCGTCTCCACCTCGAAACAAAAAGTAAATGGTCGATTGGCGCAGAGGTAGCGCACTTCCTTGACATGGAAGGGGTCACTGGTTCGATCCCAGTATCGACCACCAAGAAAAAAAGCCCCTCTCTTGAGGGGCTTTTTCTATTATTGGTTCCCGCTTATCTAAGCTTTAGTGTCTTTGCGGTCTCGGCCAATGACTCTTTGGCCTGCTTTGGATTTGAGTTGAGAGACGTGCCGTATGAGGGGACGATCTGAGTCAGGGTTTTATGCCACGAAGAAAATTCATTCGGGAAGCAACGCTCAATGACTTGCAGCATCACGTGCACAGCCGTTGAAGCGCCTGGCGAAGCGCCTAGAAGACCAGAAATAGATCCATCTGCGCTTGTGATCACCTCAGTTCCAAACTGAAGCACCCCACCCTTTTTCGCATCCTTCTTGATTACCTGAGCACGTTGTCCGGCATTCAGTAACCGCCAGTCAGCTGGATTTGCATCCGGCATGAAGTCCTTCAACGACTCGAACTTCTTTGCCTTTGTCTTCAGTAGTTCGCCAACCAAATATTTGATTAGCGATAGGTTCGAGGCGCCTACTGCAAGGTAGGGAATAATGTTTGCCGGGCGAAGTGATGCTGGCAAATCAAACAGAGATCCATTTTTTAAGAACTTAGGATTTGCGGTTGCGTATGGCCCGAACAAAAGAGAGGCCTTCCCGTCTACAACGCGGGTATCGAGGTGAGGGACAGACATCGGGGGAGCACCAACACTCGCCTGACTGTAAACCTTGGCTTTGTGTTGCTCAACAAGCTTTGGGTTGTCTGTGCGAAGCCACTGGCCACCTACCGGAAAAGTCCCGTAGCCCTTGGCTTCTGGAATGCCGGATTTCTGAAGGAGTTTGAGCGCCCAACCGCCAGCACCCACAAAGACAAAGGCAGCCTTATGGAAGCTAACTGCGCCCGATACCGTGTCGCGTGAGGTTACCTGCCAGCCGCCCTCAGGAAGTTTGTGCAGTCCCTCTACCTCTGAGTTGAACTCTGTGTGTGTACCCTTGGCCTCGAGGCTAGCGAACAACTGCTTAGTAAGCGCACCAAAATCAACATCGGTGCCGTCAGAAATGTAAGTTGCAGCAATTGGCTCATTGTTCTTTCTGCCTTTGATGAGCAGTGGCGCCCAAGCGCCAATAACTTTTGGATCAGAAGAAAACTGCATTCCAGCGAACAAAGGCTGGTCCTTTAGCGCCTCGAATCGACGTCTTAGGTAGTCCACATCCTTGTCGCCCTTGACGAACGTCATGTGAGGGGTCGCATGGATGAAGCTGCGTGGGTCTTGAAGTTGACCATTGTTCACTAAATACGACCAAAACTGGCGTGACAGCTGGAACTGTTCGTTTATCGCGATTGCCTTGGAAGGGTCGGGAAGAGAGCCATCTTTCGAATCGGGCATGTAATTCAACTCACACAGAGCGGCATGACCGGTACCCGCGTTATTCCAAGGGTTTGAGCTTTCCAGAGCTGCTGATGGCAGGCGTTCTAGTACCTTGATGTTTAGTTCAGGCTTCAATAGTTTCAAGAAGGTGCCCAAAGTCGCGCTCATCACGCC
>JBEGKM010000003.1:0-20320 GCA_041184065.1 Actinomycetota bacterium | reverse complement strand
GATGGCCGTGTTGGCTCGCATGGCCAATCTGGAACATGACATTGAAATCGCCGAGGGCGACACCGTTATCCTGGCTAGCTCTCTGATTCCTGGTAACGAGAACGCCGTATATCGCGTGATCGACGGATTGACCAAGCTCGGCGCAAACGTCGTTCACAAGGGCAATGCCAAGGTGCACGTCTCGGGTCACGCGGCAGCCGGCGAGTTGCTTTACTGCTACAACATCTTGAAGCCTAAAAATGTGATGCCAGTACACGGTGAATATCGTCACCTGATCGCTAACGGCAAGCTGGCAGAGCAAACGGGCGTTCCGCACGAACGGGTATTGATAACCGAGGACGGTTGGGTTGTCGATCTAGTCGATGGCGTTGCCGAGGTAGTTGGCGCGGTTGAGTGTGGGCTGCTTTATGTTGACGGCAAAACTGTTGGCAAAATCACCGATGAAGACCTCAAAGATCGTCGCGTGCTGGCCGAAGAAGGGTTCATCTCGATCTTCTGTGTCGTCGATGCTGCAACGGGACGAGTCAAGGTTGGTCCGGAGATTCGTGCACGTGCCTTTGCCGAAGACGATCACGTCTTTGACGACGTAAAGCCTCTGATCGAGCGTGCCTTGGCAGAGGCAGCCGGTGAGGGAGTGCGCGACACCTATGCGTTGCAACAGGTCATTCGTCGAACCATCGGAACCTGGGTAAACAAGGCTCACCGCCGCCGCCCAATGATCATCCCGGTCGTTATCCAAGACTAGTTATTTCGGTGCTCCGAGGCCGTGCCTTGCTCAGTTCTGACGGGGGTGGCTGTTAGTTTTGGAGCATGGCTACAAGAAGACCAAACACGCCTCGCAAACCTGCGGCTAAGGCTGCTCGTCCGGCTGCGCGTGCACCACGTTCAACACCTGCTGTTCGCGCTCCGCGCCAACCTTCTGGTCAAAACGGGTTTGTCACAATTCTGGTAGCAATTTGGATGGGTTTTGCTCACACGGTTGGTGCCGGTGCTAGGGCGCTCAGCCCCGACAAAATCGCCAAAGAAGACCGCCGTGATGGCCTGCCTTTCTTAATCTTTTTGTTGTCAATCGCGGGTGTTGTCTTCAGCTGGTTTTTGTTCAAAGACCCCTTCGCCAAAGAGCTAAACGCTCACACATTTGGCATGCTCTTCGGTCGCGTCGCCTACGCGCTGCCGGTCATCATGGCAATCTTCTCTATCTATTTGATGCGCCACCCTTCAACTGTTCGCGACAACGGTCGAATTGGTATCGGTCTTTTCCTGTTCATCGTTTCGATTTCAGGTTTCTTTCACGTCTTCGCTGCAAAGGTTCCCGAGCCATCGAGCGGCCCCTGGCCTCTAACGATTGCCGGTGGCCTTTTCGGTTGGCTAATTTCAGTGGCCTTCCTAAACACCCTTACCATCTGGGGTGCGGTCCCCGTTCTTATTGCCTTCGCATTCAGCTCGCTCCTCATCATGACCAAAACCGCACCAAATCGCATCGGTCAAAGGTTCCGCGAACTCAGCGTTTATCTTTTCGGTGACTCAGGTGCGCGAGCCGACGACCCTGTAATCGAAGACGAAGTGCTCGACGCATTTGACGGCACCAAGGTGCCATGGTGGCGCAAGGGCAAAGCCGGTGATGAGCCAGCGTTCGACACCCCGCTCGTGCCTGCCGATGCTTACGTCGACGAGCGTGACGACTTAGACGTTCTATTTGGGGACCCGGTCGAAGATACCGTGCCGTCGGTAGATGCAACTGCGGCCGCGGCATACGAAGATTCAGTCACCGAACCAATCGCTGTGCCGCAGGCCGAATTCGTGCAGCCCGCTGCTGTCGCAACTGCTTCGACCGGGCAGCCCGCTGCAGCCGCGCCGGTTCGAGCAACTCGTCCCTACGTTATGCCGCCACTAAGCATTCTTGCCCCGGGAACCCCACCCAAGGCAAAGTCGGCTGCAAACGACCAAATCGTCGCGGCCATCACCAATGTCTTCAAAGAATTCGGCGTCGAGGCAGCTGTGGTTGGCTTCTCACGAGGCCCAACCGTGACTCGATACGAAATCGAACTGGCTCCAGGTGTAAAGGTCGAAGCGGTTACCCGATTGGCAAGCAACATTTCATACGCGGTTGCCAGCAACGAGGTTCGCATTCTTGCACCGATTCCTGGCAAGTCGCTCATCGGTATCGAGATTCCGAACACCGATCGTGAGACCGTGTCGCTCGGCGATGTCTTGCGTTCAGATGTAGCCACCAAGAGCCTTCACCCGCTAACGATCGGAATCGGCAAAGACGTCGAGGGTGGCTTTGTGATTGCCAACCTTGCCAAAATGCCGCACCTCTTGGTTGCCGGTGCCACCGGCGCGGGTAAGTCAAGCTTCGTGAACTCGATGATCACATCAATCTTGATGAGGGCAAAGCCCGCCGAAGTGCGAATGGTTTTGATCGACCCTAAGCGCGTTGAATTGGCGGCTTACCAAGGCGTGCCGCACCTCATCACACCAATCATCACGAACGCAAAAAAGGCTGCCGAAGCACTGCAGTGGGTCGTCAAAGAGATGGACATGCGTTACGACGACCTGGCCAGTTTTGGTTTCAAGCACATCGATGATTTCAACCGCGCAATCGTTGCCGGTGAAGTCAAGATTCCCGAGGGCAGCAAGCGGGTGCTGCAGCCTTACCCTTACCTCTTGGTCGTTGTCGACGAGCTCGCCGACCTAATGATCGTTGCTCCGCGAGATGTCGAAGATTCAATTGTTCGCATCACCCAATTGGCTCGCGCCTCGGGCATCCACTTGGTGTTGGCAACACAGCGACCTTCGGTCGATGTGGTTACCGGTTTGATCAAGGCTAATGTGCCCAGCCGCCTAGCTTTCTCGGTTACCTCGGTTACCGACTCTCGAGTCATTCTTGACCAACCTGGCGCCGACAAACTCATCGGTCAGGGTGACGCCCTGTTCTCTCCGATGGGCACTAACAAGCCGATGCGAGTTCAAGGTGCCTGGCTCAGTGAAAGCGAATTGCACAAGATCGTCGAGCACGTCAAAAAGCAGATGGATCCTGAGTATCGCACCGACGTCGATGAGCCAGTGGTAAGCAAGGTCGTCGATGCCGACATTGGTGACGACCTAGAGGTATTGCTTCAGGCCGCCGAATTGATCATCAACTCTCAGTTTGGTTCAACCTCGATGTTGCAACGCAAGCTTCGGGTTGGCTTTGCCAAGGCTGGCCGCCTTATGGATCTTCTTGAGTCACGACAAATCGTTGGCCCGAGCGAAGGTTCAAAGGCTCGCGACGTTCTGGTGCAGCCAGAAGATTTGCCAAGGGTTCTCGCTCAGTTGCGCGGTGAGCCGGGCGCTAGCGCCAGCACCACGGTGTCGCATGCAGCCGCAGTTATCGACTTGCCACCTGAGTCAACTGGAAATCTAGCTGCCGGTGACTTCGAAGAGTTTGTTCCGCGGGCCGTGCAAGATCGCTCGATCATCACGGGCGGCAATGGCTTCGGTGATGACGAAGATGGCGACGAGGATGCCTGGCAATTGACGGGTCGCCAGTAGTGCCTTCGACCGCGCAGAACAGTCCTTGGAACCTGCCTAACGCCATAACTGTTGCGCGCATTCTGGCCGTTCCCTTTTTCGTTTGGTCGCTCGTTGCTATAGCCGACACCGAATCGCCGATGCGCTGGTTGTCTGTGCTGATTTTTATCGTCATTATGGCAAGCGATGGCATCGATGGAGCAATTGCCCGCAAGCGCGGTCTAATCACAAACTTTGGCAAGATTCTCGATCCCATAGCCGACAAGGCTCTGCTTGGTGGTGCTCTAATAACGCTCTCACTGCTGGGTGAAATTGCTTGGTGGGTCACCGTTGTCATCCTGGTGAGAGAACTTGGCATAACTGTCTATCGCCTCGTTGTCATTAAGAAGCGTGTGATTGCCGCTTCTGGCGGCGGCAAGCTCAAAACAATTGTTCAGGCCATCATGGTCGGTTTCGTTGTTTCACCGCTAACGGCTTGGTTCCCGGGCGATGCCTATGAGGCGTTTGAACTCGCGCTGGTTAACATCGCAACCATTTTGACCATCTACTCGGGTTTGCAATATCTAATTGCAGCGGCCAAGGCAAAAGGCTAATGTCTGCCGAACGTCTTCTTGCTGCTTTAGAGCGAAGAGGCCTCAAGTTGGCCGTTGCCGAATCTTTGACAGGTGGTCTGCTGTCTGGCGCCATCACTGAGGTTGCGGGGGCTTCCAAGGTCTTTTTGGGCTCAATCACTGCATACCAATCCATCCTGAAACAGCAGCTTCTTGGGGTGTCAGGTCAGTTGCTCGAGAATCAGGGTGCGGTTGACCCCGAAGTTGTGGCGCAAATGGCTACCGGACTGCGTCGCAAACTCTCTAAGAGTTGTGGGCTCGACGAGGCGCAGGTTATCGGCATTGCAACGACCGGAGTTGCCGGGCCGGACGAGCAAGACGGTAAGCCAGTTGGAACTGTGTTTATCGGGATTTCCGGAGTGGAAGAGGTCGGCGAAGTCGTTTACGCGCACTCTTTTGCAGGGAATCGCTCAGAAATTAGGCATCAAACGGTGAATGCAGCAATCACCCATCTCTTGGAACATTTCGACAACCTCGGTGGTTGACATTTTTGTAACTCACAGGTGACATTCAGCATATTTGGTTAATCTGTGTCATACCGAACAGGTACATTACTTACATAGGGATAGGAGGCTCCAATGGTTTTAGTTCGTCAAGAAATCGGTGACGTACTCAGGGACTTCCGTTTGCAGAAGGGTCGAACCCTTCGACAGGTGGCAGGTCGTGCGAGCGTAGCGTTGGGCTACCTCAGTGAGGTTGAGCGCGGTCAAAAAGAAGCTTCTTCAGAGATCCTTCTTTCGGTCGCTGAAGCTCTAGACGTGCCAATTTCAGTCATCATGCGCGAAGTAAGTGACCGCCTTGCAATTCACGAAGGCGTGAAGTTCAACGAGGCCTACCGTGCAGGCTACGAGTACAACGACTCGTCATTTATCCCCGACACAGTGCCAGCAGCATTTGTGGCCGACTACGACGCAGATCTTCTAAAGTCCATCTAAATTTCGAATCAAAAGACCCCAGGCTTCGGCTTGGGGTTTTTTGATTGTCGGCTCAACATAGGTAAGGTCATTCAGTGCGACTAAGTCAGTTCAACGAACTAATGATTGACGAATTCGGCCGCGAGTACGCGGCTGTTATTGCGCGCGACTTGGTGTTGGGCGCGTTGCTAGATAAAACCGCAGATCAGGCAATGGCCGAGGGTGTTGATCCTCGCGAGATTTGGCTAGCCATCTGTGAGGCCGCCGGTGTCCCAAAGAGTCGCTGGCACGGAGCCAGCAAAGATAAAAAGTTCAAACCCAACACATGAGGATAAGAACAAATACCCGAACATTCGACACGCCAAATAATTTAAGTATCGAAATTTTGTTCGAATATTGCTAGTCTTCTAACAACACAAGTTTTGCGGTTGTTTTCAACAGCATGGAGTGCCGAAGCTAAAAATGTCGCAGAGGCTACCTAGTCTGAAATCAACCAAAACAAAGTAGAAGAGGAAAGCAATGCCATCTCCATCAGATCGCGAAAAGGCTCTAGATACAGCTCTCGCTCAGATTGACCGCCAGTTTGGCAAGGGTTCGGTCATGCGCCTCGGTTCAGACGACCGTGCACCGGTTGAGGCTATTCCTACGGGTTCAATCGCCCTCGATGTCGCTCTTGGCATCGGTGGCTTGCCAAAGGGTCGAATCATTGAGGTTTACGGCCCTGAATCCTCGGGTAAAACCACTGTCGCTCTTCACGCAATCGCCAACGCTCAGCGCGCAGGTGGCATTGCTGCTTTCATCGACGCAGAACACGCTCTTGACCCTGAATACGCCAAGGCACTTGGTGTAGACATCGACGCATTGCTAGTAAGCCAGCCAGACACTGGCGAGCAGGCACTTGAAATCGCCGACATGCTGATTCGTTCAGGCTCAATTGACATCATCGTTATTGACTCGGTTGCCGCGCTTGTTCCTCGTGCCGAGATCGAGGGTGAGATGGGTGACTCTCACGTCGGTCTTCAAGCTCGACTCATGTCTCAGGCGCTTCGCAAGCTCACGGGTGCACTAAGCACCACTGGCACCACAATGATCTTCATCAACCAGTTGCGCGAAAAGATCGGTGTCTTTTTCGGTAGCCCAGAAACCACCGCCGGTGGTAAGGCGCTTAAGTTCTATGCCTCGGTTCGCCTTGACATTCGTCGCATCGAAACTTTGAAAGACGGCACCGACGCAGTCGGAAACCGAACTCGAGTCAAGGTCGTCAAGAACAAGATGGCTGCGCCATTCAAACAGGCCGAGTTCGACATCATCTACGGCGTGGGCATTTCACGCGAGGGTAGCCTCATCGACTTTGGTGTCGAAAAAGAAATCGTCAAAAAGTCGGGCGCCTGGTACACCTACGAGGGCGACCAGCTGGGTCAGGGCAAAGAGAATTCTCGAAACTTCTTGATTGCCAACCCGGCAATTGCTGACGAAATTGAAAAGAAGATCAAGGCAAAGCTAGGTATTGGTGTTCCTCGCGCCGTGGCAGATCTACCTGAGGCTGACGCCGAAGGCGCAGGGGTGGCCGAGCCAAAGGCAAACGCTAGCTAATAATGGCTTTCAAAAGACGGGGGAGGCCTGTCGATTCTGACTCGGATACGTTCGATGATGACTCGGCGGGTGGCCCCCGTTCTGCATCCCGCGAGAAAAAGCAGCTCACTCCCGAGAAGGCAGAGCAGCGAGCCAGGAACGTTCTTTTGCATCAGCTGGCCAGGGGTGCCAAATCCAAGCACCAATTGCGAAAAATTCTCGAGCAGCGTGAGATCCCAAGCGAAATTGCCGAGCGTGTCCTTGAGCGTTTCGACGAAGTTGGCCTGATTGATGACCAGGCATTTGCCGAAACCATCGTCAATAGCCGTTTGAATTTCAAGGGGCTAGCCAAGAGCTCAATCAAACGAGAGCTCGCCGAAAAGGGAGTCGAATCGTTTATTGTTGAGGCGGCAACAGCCGAGATCACCTCCGAAACCGAATTCGAAGTTGCCAAGAACCTCGCCGCCAAACGCTACCGGCAGGTTGCTCACCTAGACAAAGCGGCGCGTGACCGAAGGCTTGCCGGCTACCTAGGTCGCAAAGGCTATTCAAGCAACATCGTCTTTGCGGCCATCCGTCATGCACAGAATGTCTACGAGCAAAATCTCGACGGCTAAAATGGTCATCTAATGACTACAACCACCAGCCAGCTCAGCTACGAGGTTCGAACCTACGGCTGCCAAATGAACGTTCACGACTCTGAGCGTCTTACTGGCCTACTCGAGGGTGCCGGTTATGTAGCCGGTGAGTCCGGCACCGCCGATGTGGTTGTCTTCAATACCTGTGCCGTTCGCGAGAACGCCGACAACAAGCTTTACGGCAATCTTGGTCAGCTTTACACCCAGAAGTTAGAGAATCCAAACCTTCAAATTGCCGTGGGCGGTTGCCTTGCTCAGAAGGATCGCGAGACGATCATCAAGCGTGCCCCTTGGGTCGATGTTGTCTTTGGCACTCACAACATCGGATCACTCCCGGCCCTGCTTGAGCGTGCTCGCCATAACCAAGAGGCTCAGGTCGAAATCCTCGATAGCCTAGAAACTTTCCCAAGCGACCTGCCTACCAAGCGCGATTCAACATACGCGGCTTGGGTTTCGATTTCTGTCGGTTGCAACAACACTTGCACTTTCTGTATCGTGCCAAGTCTTCGCGGTAAAGAAAAAGACCGTCGCCCAGGTGAAATTTTGGCCGAGATTAACGCACTTGTTGCCGAGGGTGTAGTCGAGATCACGTTACTCGGGCAAAACGTCAACACCTATGGGGTTGAGTTCGGAGACAAGGGCGCATTTGCCAAGCTTTTGCGTGCCTGTGGCGAGATAGACGGCCTTGAGCGTGTTCGCTTCACTAGTCCTCATCCAGCTGCCTTCACCGATGATGTCATCGAGGCTATGGCCGAAACACCAAACGTCATGCCGCAACTTCACATGCCGCTTCAGTCTGGCAGCGACCGCATCCTCAAGGCTATGAAGCGCTCGTATCGGAGCGAAAAGTACCTTGGCATTCTTGACCGGGTTCGCGCTGCCATGCCGCATGCCGCAATCACTACCGACATCATCGTTGGTTTCCCTGGCGAAACCGAAGAAGACTTTCAAGAGACCATGCGTGTTGTTGAGCAATCTCGATTCACCGTGGCCTACACCTTCCAATACTCAAAGCGCCCAGGAACTCCTGCCGCCGATTTGCCAGATCAGCTGCCAAAAGAGATAGTTCAGGAGCGTTACGAGCGGTTGCTCGAGCTGGTCAACGCTTCTGCATTGGCTGAGAATCAGGCCCAAATTGGTCGCGAAGTTGAGGTTCTGGTTATCAACGAAGGTCGCAAAGACGACGCAACCAATCGCATGAGCGGGCGCGCACAGGATTTCCGCCTGGTGCACTTCGAGATTCCTGAGGGAGCTGATCACCCAAGACCAGGAGACATGGTCACCGTAAAGGTCACCCAGGCAGCTCCGTATCACCTGCTCGCCGACGACACCTCGGTTTACTCACTTCGTCGCACACGAGCCGGTGACGCCTGGGATCTCGCTGCGGCTGCCTCATGTGCTGTCCCAACTGGCGATGCCGCGCCGGAAGGCAAATCTCAGGTTTCACTTGGCCTACCGACTCTGCGCAAGCCCGGTCACTAATGTCTGTGGCTAAGGCCAATCAGCTGATCGCCGTTGTCGGGCCAACCGGTGCCGGTAAATCCAATTTGGCCATTCAAATCGCCCTCGACCTCATCGCGCGGGGCGTCAAAGCCGAGATCATCAACGCCGATTCGATGCAGTTTTATCGCGGAATGAATATTGGCACCGCAAAGCTGGCCATCGAACAGCGCCAAGGTGTCAACCACCACCTTTTCGACTGGTTAGACATCACGGATGAATCCACTGCCGCCGAATACCAGGCGGTAGCAAGGCCTTTGATCCAGTCCCTGCAAAAGCAAGGCATCACTCCAATTCTGGTCGGTGGCTCGATGCTTTACCTGGCTGCAGTGCTCAACCGGTTTGAGTTCCCTGCACGCGATGAGGCCCTTCGTGCCCAGCTAGAACTCGACCTCGTTGAACATGGCCCCCACGAGATGCACCGTCGCTTGAAGCAACTCGATCCCGTTGCTGCCTCAAGAATCATCCCTCAAAACGGGCGCCGCACCGTTCGAGCGATCGAGATTGTTTCACTCACGGGCCAGCCTTTTGCAGCTGCCTTGCCCGATGTCCCAGAAGACTGGCAGCCGGTGCTCGAAATTGGCGTCAACGGTCCTCGAGAAGATTTGGTTAAGCGCCTCGAAGCGCGAGTGCACACTATGTGGCAGCAGGGTTTAGTTGCCGAGGCAAAATCGCTTGAGCCTGAGGGGATTCGCGTGGGCAAAACCTCACGAAGTGCGATTGGTTACGCGCAGGCCATCGCGCAAATCGATGGGGTTATGACCGAAGAGCAGGCAATCGCAGACACGGTTCGACTGACTCAAAAATATGCAAGGCGGCAGATGTCTTGGTTCAATCGCGACAAACGCATCCAATGGCTCGATTATCAAGATCCGCAGATGACAAACAAGGCACTTGACCTCGTTCACGAGTGGCTCGGCGTTTAGGCTTAGAGCATGCAAAACACGCTCGCTTTTACCAAGGGTCACGGCACTGGCAACGACTTCGTTCTATACCTTGACCCAAATGGCGAGCGTCCGCTGACTCCCGAACAGATAGCCAAAATTTGTGATCGTCACTTTGGTATTGGCGCTGATGGCGTAATCCGGGTAATCAAATCGGCAAGCTTGCCGGAGGGCGCAGTTATTTTGGCCGAAGAACCGCTGGCCGAATGGTTCATGGATTATTACAACGCCGATGGCAGCGTCGCGGAGATGTGCGGCAATGGCACTCGAGTTTTTGCCAGGTACCTGACTGAAAAGGGCTTGGTTGCCCTGACCGAGGGTGAGACGCTTTCAATAGGAACGCGGGCCGGCGTCAAAGACATTCAACGCAACATGGCGGGCTTTGCCGTCGACATGGGTCGTTGGAGGCTTGAACCAGAGGAATCGCTGGTAAAGGCAGCGAACTTAGATGTAGCCAGACCCGGGCAAGGGATTAATGTAGGAAACCCGCATGTTGTCGTAGCTCTCGCGCACTCCCAGGAACTGGCTGAGCTTGATTTGACTAGGCTTCCAGAAGTTCACCCGCTGCCGATAAACGGGGCGAACATCGAGTTCGTGGTGCCCGCCGATCCTATGGTGAAAGACGGAATCGGCTCCATCTCGATGCGCGTCTTTGAGCGAGGCAGTGGAGAGACGCTCTCATGCGGAACCGGCATTGTCGCTGCGGCTTTAGCAACCAGGCATTGGGCTGGAGCAGGCGCGCCTAATCAGTGGTCGGTCAGGGTTCCTGGCGGCACGCTAGGGGTGCGCATGTTTGCCACCGAAAACGGTGAACACGTTGGTTTGAGTGGCGCAGCTGAACTTGTCTATGACGGCGTCATCGACCTCTCGGTTCTATAAAAATTAGCCGCGATTCTTCACGCGCAAAACTCTGAATGACTTGGCTGAATCGACTCTGATCGTCGAAAAATTCGACGGCAGTTCGGCTTCGAGCCAACGATGCAGCGAGTCGGCTCCCAGGTTTTTCTGTACCACCAGGTAGGCATCTGCATCGACGTTCAGGCGGGGCAGCCACTGCAACATCAGTCCGTGAAGCACATCCTTGCCAACGCGAATCGGCGGGTTAGACCAAATGCCGTCAAAGGTGAGGTCGGCTGGCACATCTTCGGGCTTACAGACACGGATGTTATCAAGCCCCAGACGCTGGGCGTTTGCCTTGGTGAGTGCCAATGAGCGCTCGTTAACGTCAACGGCCCAAATCAGCGCCTTAGGCGAGCGCTTGGCAAGCGATAGCGCGATCGGACCCCAGCCGCAGCCGATGTCAAGCACGTTTCCGCCTGGTGGCGCTTCATCCAAGTGATTGAGTAAAACCGCGGTTCCCTGATCGATGTGGTCAGGGCTGAAAATACCGCCTGAGGTTTGCACCGTGACGCTTGCGCCATCGATGGCGACTTGGATTTCTTTTAGCTTGTAATCACTGCCGGGGGTCTCCGAAAAATAATGTTCCGAGGCCATAGTCCAAACACTATTACACAAGAGCAAACTAGTGTTAGTTGAGTGAAAGACGAACCCATTGAGCCCGAAGAGCAGCCGACATTTACGCACGGCAACTCTCGTGGCGATGAGGTCGTCGAGCGAATCCTCAGGCGCGGCGAACGTGCCGCTGCGCTAGGTGCCGAAGAGACTCACGGTCACGGCGCCTATGACGGTGACCAATTCGATTTGGCCGACCGAACTGCGCTTCGACGAGTTGCTGGGCTCTCTACCGAACTTCAAGACATCACCGATGTCGAATACCGTCAGCTGCGCCTCGAGCAGGTCATTCTTATTGGCCTCTGGGGTGAGAACTCTTTAATCGATGCAGAAAACTCCCTTAGAGAGTTGGCCGCGCTCGCCGAAACAGCAGGTGCAACTGTCTTGGATGGCTTGCTGCAGCGCAGGGCACATCCAGATCCCGCTACTTACCTGGGCAAGGGTAAAGCCGAGGAGCTCAAGGCCCTGGTGGCCGCGTCGGGCGCTGACACCGTGATCGCCGATACCGAGCTTGCGCCAAGCCAGCGACGAGCGCTCGAAGACGTGGTGAACGCAAAGGTCATCGATCGAACCGCAGTAATCCTCGACATTTTTGCTCAGCACGCCAAGAGCCGCGAGGGTAAGGCTCAGGTAGAACTTGCTCAGCTCGAATACTTGCTCCCACGCCTTCGCGGCTGGGGTGAGTCTATGTCTCGTCAGGCCGGTGGCCAGGCCGCCGGTGGTGTTGGTATGGGTTCGCGCGGTCCGGGTGAAACCAAAATCGAACTGGATCGTCGTCGCATCAACACCCGAATGGCAAAGCTTCGCAAGCAAATTCAAGCCATGGCTCCTTCGCGCGAAACTAAGCGGTCCAACCGCAAAAAGAATGCCGTGCCAGCAGTTGCTATTGCCGGCTACACAAACGCCGGCAAGTCCTCGGTCTTGAACCGAATGACTCAGGCTGGTGTTTTAGTTCAAAACGCACTCTTTGCAACACTCGACCCGACTGTTCGAAAGGCAAAAACCCCGGATGGTCGTGACTACACAATCGCCGACACGGTTGGATTTGTGAGAAATCTGCCTCACCAGCTGGTTGAGGCATTTCGTTCAACGCTCGAAGAGATCGCGGACAGCGACCTCGTTGTTCACATTGTTGACGCATCGCACCCTGATCCGGCTAGCCAAATCGCAACCGTTCGAAACGTGATTGGCGAGGTCGGTGCCCGCGACATCCAAGAATTGATCGTTTTCAACAAGATCGATCTGGCCGATGAAAGCCAGCGCATGGCTCTGAGGGGGCTCGAGCCGTTCTCAATTTCGGTCTCAGCTCGAACCGGCGAGGGTATGGATGAATTGGTTGCGCGAATCGCTCAACTGTTGCCGGAGCCAAACGTGATGGTTGCTGTGCTGATCCCTTATAACCGAGGTGACCTGGTCTCGAGGCTTCACCTAAACAGTCGCATTTTGGTGCTCGACTATCGCGATGAAGGTACTTTCGTGCGAGCAATGGTCAAGCCAGAACTGGCCGCAGAGTTAACGCAGTACTCTGTGGTCGTCTAGAGACAGAGTTTTGAGTGTCTGACTTTGCGCTCTAGCTGACCGCACGCATTACTGCGACTACCTTGCCCTGAACCTCGGCTAGGTCGCCGGGAATCGGTGCAAATGCTGAGTTGCGAGGCAGCAGCCAAGTGTGCCCGTCCTGGCGCTTGAAGGTCTTTACAGTAGCTTCTCCATCGAGCATTGCGGCGACGATGTCACCATTCTCAGCCGTCTTTTGCTGACGAACAACGACCCAGTCGCCGTCGCAAATCGCAGCGTCAATCATTGAGTCACCGTTTACTTTCAGCAGGAACAGGTCGCCCTTGCCAACTAGTTGGCGGGGGAGCGGAAATACTTCTTCAATGTTCTGATCTGCGGTGATTGGGGTTCCCGCCGCGATCTGGCCAACCATTGGCACCATTGCTGCATCGCCAATTGGGGTCGGGTTGTCGCTAACTACACCACCCTGTTCCTCCCAGCCTGGAAGCTCAATCAGAACGTCGATGGTGCGAGGGCGCTTCGGGTCGCGGCCAATGTAACCGGCCAATTCGAGTTGGTTGAGCTGGTGGCTAACGCTGGCTGTCGAAGCCAAGCCGACTTCTTCACCGATTTCGCGCATGCTTGGCACATAGCCGCGGTCGGCCTTCGAACGCTGAATAGCCTGCAGGATTCGCTCTTGCATTGGGCTGAGGCTCGAAGCTCGGCGGGTCTGACGCTTTTCTTCCATTCCGCGGCCTTTCTGAAAATGTCGGAGGTGCTCGTTTGAATTGAGCAACTATCGAAACTGTATTCGCAAAAAACTAAGAAATCAAACATATTTTCGAACAAATACGAAATATTGCTTGACAAAGTGTCGGGGGTGGTTTGTATTCTTGATTTTATGCGAACAACTGTTCGAAATAGAGATTCGAAAAATTTCACCGATTTAGAAGAGAAAGGCATCAAGATGTCAAACACCATCACCGTCGAGGCACGCAAGTTCATTCGTCAGGCAATCGTGGTTGCCGTTGTCACAGCATCTGCCATCGGTTTCATTTCGGGCCAGGCTGCTACTGCAAACAGTCAGGCCGCCAAAGTTACTTTCGAATACGTCACCGTGCAGTCAGGGCAGAGCCTTTGGTCGTTGGCTTCAGACCTCGCACCTAACCAAGACCCACGCGACTGGATCGCAGATGTTGTCTCGCTAAACGCTCTAACCTCGGCCGAAGTCCAGGCCGGTCAGCGGATCGCACTTCCATAACCGATAAAGTTGTGGGGTGGCTAATCTTCAAGACCTTCCCCTTCGCGACGACCTGAAGGGCAAAGAGCCTTACGGTGCACCCCAGCTGACTGTTCCGGTGTCTCTGAACGTAAACGAGAACACTCACCGCATCCCCGAAGAGGTCGCAGTCGATATCATCGGCCGTTTGGCCGCGGCTGTTCTAGACATCAATCGCTATCCAGACCGCGAATTTCTGGCTCTGCGCCAAGCCCTTGCTAACTACCTCAATGCTGAGGTGCACTCGGGTGCAGACCTAACCGCCGACAACATTTGGGCGGCAAACGGTTCAAACGAGGTCCTTCAACACATCTTCCAGGCTTTCGGTGGCCCCGGTCGCCTAGCTATGGGTTTTGAGCCCACCTACTCGATGTACCCACTTCTTGCTAAGGGCATGGGCACCGAATATTTCGCAGCCGGTCGCGGTGACCGCTATGAACTAACTCCTCAAATCATTCGCGATGCAATTCTTGCGAACAAGCCGAACATCGTTTTGCTCTGCTCACCTAACAATCCAACTGGCACACCGCTCAGTCTCGAGTGCATGGAGGCTGCCTACCAGGCAATCACCGAAGCTACTGGTGGCGTTGTGGTTGTTGACGAGGCCTACGGTGAATTTGGTTCGGTCACCGAGGTCAGTGCTTTGACGCTTTTGCCTGGTCGCGAGCGGCTGATGGTGAGTCGAACCATGAGCAAGGCATTTGCCTTTGCTGGCGCTCGTGTTGGTTATCTTGCTGCCGATCCAGCCGTTGTAGATGCGCTTCGTTTAGTGCGCCTTCCTTACCATTTGAGCGCCTTCACTCAGGCCGCCGCCGAGGCTGCACTCGACCACAGCGAGCTAATGCTTTCGACCGTTGCCGACATAAGTCTTCAGCGCGACCGAATTGTTGACTCTCTCCGAGAGATGGATCTCGACCCATACCGCTCTGACGCAAATTTTGTTTTGTTTGGCGGGCTTGAAGATTCGAACCAGGTCTTCGAGGCGCTGCTGGCCCGTGGCGTGCTGATTCGCAACGTAGGAATTCCCGGAACACTTCGAGTAACTGCAGGCACCGAATCCGAGACGACTGCTTTCTTGAGCGCCCTTCGCGAGGTGCTAGGTCGCTGATTTCTGGCCAGTTGGCTAGACTTGAAGCATCCCAATGTCGCTTTTTGGCGAAAGGCAATTACATGAGCCGTACTGCAACCATTAATCGCAGCACATCAGAGTCGACCATCGAACTAACCATCAACCTCGATGGAACCGGTCGATCAGACATCTCAACATCGGTGCCATTCTTTGACCACCTTCTTACCGCCTTTGCAAAGCACTCGTTGGTTGACCTCGGTGTTCGCTCAACCGGCGACACCCACATCGACGTTCACCACACGGTCGAAGACACCGCAATTGTTCTGGGTCAGGCAATCAAGCAGGCCCTCGGCGACAAGTCAAAAATCGGTCGCTACGGCGACGCCACCGTTCCGCTCGACGATGCGCTAGCTCGCGCAGTTGTCGATGTCTCGGGGCGCCCATACCTGGTTCACTCGGGTGAGCCTGCTGGTTTTGAATTCCACCTAATCGGCGGCCACTTCACCGGCTCGATGGTGCGTCACGTGTTTGAGGCCATTGCATTCAACGCGGGTATTACCGTGCACGTAACCCTCCTCGATGGTCGTGACCCTCACCACATTGCCGAGGCCGAGTTCAAGGCTTTTGCCCGCGCCTTCCGCAAAGCAGTTGAGCACGATGCTCGCGTCGACGGAATTCCTTCAACCAAGGGCGCTCTGTGATCGCACCCCGCGTCGTCGTACTCGACTACGGCAGCGGAAATGTTCACTCAGTAGCTCAGGCTTTGCAGGTAGCCGGAGCTAACGTCGAATTGACCCGGGATCGCGATGCCGTGCTCGCGGCAGATGGTCTAGTCGTTCCCGGCGTTGGCGCATTCACCGCTGTCATGCAGCAACTGAACGCCGTCAAGGGCGGCGAACTGATTGACAGGCGTTTAGCCGCCGGTAAGCCGGTAATCGGCATTTGCGTCGGGTTACAGGTGATGTTTGAAAAGGGCGTTGAACACGGCATCGAAACCAATGGCTTAGCTCAGTGGCGCGGAACAGTCGAACTTCTTGACGCACCGCTAGTGCCACACATCGGCTGGAACACGGTAGAGCCTCCAAAAGACTCAAGGCTCTTCGAAGGCATCGCCGACGAGCGATTCTATTTCGTGCACTCCTACGGTGTTCAAAATTGGCAGTATGACGGCCTAGGCCCAATTCCGTCGCCAGTGCCTACCTGGGCAGAATACGGCTCAAGATTTGTAGCTGCCGTTGAGCACGGCCCGCTCACGGCAACCCAATTTCACCCAGAGAAATCTGGTCAGGCCGGCATCAAACTGCTTGGCAACTGGCTAGGCACCTTCTAAAACTTAGAACCAATAGAAAGAGATCCAATGGCAAACTACCTAGAACTTCTGCCTGCCGTCGACGTTGCCGACGGCAAAGCCGTTCGGCTGACTCAGGGCGAGGCTGGTTCAGAAACCGACTACGGATCTCCAGTAGAGGCGGCTCAAACCTGGATAAACGCCGGAGCCGAGTGGATTCATCTGGTTGACCTAGACGCCGCCTTTGGTCGCGGTGACAACCGAGCAATCATCCGTGAAGTTGTCGACTCTGCGAAAACCGAACTTGGTCGCGGGGTAAAGATCGAACTGTCAGGCGGTATTCGTGACGATGCCTCGCTCGAGGCAGCGCTCGAAGCCGGCGCAACCCGCGTGAACCTTGGCACCGCGGCGCTTGAAAACCCGGAGTGGACAGAGCGCGTGATCGCTAAATTCGGCGACGCTATTGCGGTAGGCCTTGATGTGCGCGGCACTACTCTTGCAGCACGCGGCTGGACTCGAGAAGGTGGAGACCTATGGGAGGTTCTTGCTCGACTCGAGGGTGCAGGTTGCGGGCGCTACGTGGTGACTGACGTGACAAAGGATGGAACCTTGAAGGGGCCAAACATCGAACTTTTGCGTGAAGTTATGAAGCGCACCAAGAAGCCTGTGGTTGCATCTGGCGGCATCAGCTCGCTGCAAGACATCATCGACCTGCGTGCCCTGGTAAGCGAAGGTCTCGAGGGCGCCATTCTTGGCAAAGCGCTTTATGCAAACAAGTTCACACTCGAAGAGGCCTTGGCTATCGCCAACGCTTAATTATGCAAAGCCACGACCACAAGCACATTAATAAAGACAAGTTCGCCGACTCTGCCGGTGTGCCCTGGGCTGGCCGCTCTTTCGAATCAAATGGCTACGCCGACGATGATGGCTCAGCTAACCCCGAGCTCATCAAATCGCTAGCGGCATTCGCCAAAGGGCAAGTGACAATCGACAATGTGATCGATCGAATTCGTGAATCACGCTTGCTGGTGCCACTAGTTGCCAACCTTGGTGATTCCGAAGTTGGCGCCCATGGGCAGGTTGTAGACAAGAGCGCCGATCTTGCAATAGTCACCGTCAAGGGCCCGGATGGCCAAACCGCGATGCCAGTCTTCTCATCCGTCGATGCCATGAAGCGCTGGAATCCCGAGGCTAGGCCCGTTCCGAGCGAACCGGTAAAGGTAGCCCTTGCGGCCGCCTCTGAACTAACCAATCGAATTGTTCTTGACCCCGGCAGTGAAACCGAGTTTGTTATTCGACGCCCAGCCATTGCCGCGATTGCTCAGTCGATTGATTGGAAGTCGCCCGAAGAGATCCCAGCTGTCCACGAGGCGTTTTCAATCAGCATCAAAGACGAACCAGATGTTTTTGCATTCGCCCTCATGCAGGGTGATCCGTTGGCGCGGTTGTTGTCTGCTGAGCTTGTTGTTTTGCTCAGGGTTCGCGAAGGCCTCGACAAACAGGCTGTCGAAGAAATGCTTGAGCGCGTCACAACACTATGGAGCGAATCCGAAGTGCTTGCCAAGCTCGTCGACTCGATGACCCTAAAGCTCGTGCCCGCCGCCAAATAGTTCTGGTTTGTGAGCCGGGTGTTCTACCTAGTTAACGGGGCCCGTGAACTTTTCGCCCGGGCCAGCGCCGGGCGCATCTTTGATTGCTGATGCCTCGCGGAAGGCCAATTGCACCTGACGCAGGGCGTCGCGCAGCGGGCGAGCGTGGTGGTCACCAAGGTCAGCGGCGGCGGCGGTAATGAATCCAGCGGTAGCGTTGATCAGCTTGCGCGCTTCGTCTAAGTCGCCTCGGCGACCATCTTCGGCCAAACCACACTGCACAGCGGCAACGGTTAGTAGGTCCACTGCGTAGCGGCCAATGACCTCTACAGCTGGCAAGTCGGCGATGTCTTGCAGTTGCTGCTCTGGTGCCTGAGGTTCGTTCGAGGCTGGGTTTGACGCGTCAACTGACAAGGGGCTTCTCCTTTTGAAATCTTTCTGCTAGGCTAACCCATGGCTCCGAGGTTTATCCTCGGTCAGAAGTGGATTAATTTCCCACCCGCGATTACCGATTTATAGGTGGCCGGGTAAAGCTTAGAAACTTTTCCGTTTCTGTACGCTCGAAGGCATTTGCCCTCGACGTGGCCACTAATGTCACGTCTAGAGGAGCTACAGATCAGCGATCCCCGTATCAATGAGCGCATCCGCGTGCCAGAGGTTCGCCTCGTCGGCGCCGCTGGTGAGCAGATTGGCGTTGTCCGCATTGAAGATGCACTTCGCATGGCCCAGGAGCAAGACCTCGACCTAGTCGAAGTCGCTCCAACTTCAAAGCCGCCAGTAGCGAAGTTAATGGACTTCGGAAAATTCAAGTACGAAGCAGCCCAAAAGGTTCGTGAAGCTCGCAAAAACCAGGTGAACACAGTTCTCAAGACTGTTCGCTTCGGTCTAAAAATTGACGATCACGACTACGGCACCAAGCGCGGTCAGATCGAGCGTTTCCTCAAGGCTGGTGACAAGGTCAAGGTAATCGTTGTATTCCGTGGCCGCGAACAGTCTCGTCCAGAAATGGGCATCAAGTTGCTTCAGAAGCTTGCCGAAGAAGTAGCCGAGTTGGGTGCAGTCGAATCGAATCCTTCGATTGACGGCCGAAACATGGTTATGGTTATTGGTCCGCTAAAGAACAAGGCAGACGCCAAGGCCGAAGCCAAGAAAGCTGCAGAGAAGGCCGCCAAGGCTGCTACTGCGGAAAAGCCAAACGAGTCGGCAGCAGCAGAAGCTGCCGAGTAGAAACAGGAGAAAGCAATGCCAAAGCAGAAGACCCACTCGGGCGCCAAGAAGCGTTTCCGCTTCACCGGTAGCGGCAAGATCATGAAGCAGCAGATCAACATGCGCCACAACCAGGAGCACATGTCGAACCGTCGCAAGCGTCGTCTAAACGTCGACCAGGTTGTTTCGCCAGCCGACTACAAGACCCTCAAGACCCTTCTCGGCAAATAAGCCCGAAACGACCAAATTCTGAGGCTGCCCAGGCATCCATCAGTGAACTTTAGGAGCAACAAATGGCAAGAGTAAAAAACGCGGTCAACGGTGCCAAGAAGCGTCGTACCGTACTAGAGCGCGCCAAGGGCTACCGCGGCCAGCGTTCACGTCTATACCGCATGGCAAAGCAGCAGATGCTGCACTCGTTGGTTTACGCATACAACGACCGTCGTGCCCGCAAGGGTGACTTCCGTCGCCTTTGGATCCAGCGCATCAACGCAGCATCTCGTGCAAACGGCCTAACCTACAACCGCCTAATCCAGGGTCTAAACCTTGCTGGCGTAGAGGTCGACCGTCGCATCCTTGCTGACCTCGCCGTAAACGACGCAAAGACTTTCGCAAGCCTTGTCGCTACCGCAAAGGCAGCATTGCCAGCTGACACCTCAGCACCAAAGGTCAAGTAAGACCTTGCTGATCGATCCCAAGGCCGCAAAGGTCCGCGGGGTTGCCAAGCTCACCAAGAAAGACGCCCGGTCATCGACCGGGCTCTTTCTGCTTGAGGGACCACAGGGACTAAAGGAAGCGCTAGCGCGCCCAAAGCTTATCGTTGAGCTTTACGCCACCGAAGAAGCCGTCGACCGCTACGCTGAACTCTTCGAGCGCGCCCGAGCTGCTCGAATCGAAGTTCAACTGGTCACCGAACCTGTCCTAAAGGCACTCACCGACACCACCACGCCTCAGGGTGTCGTTGCCGTCTGTGAACAGCTCGATGTGTCACTCGACGACATCATCGCAGCCAAGCCTCGGCTGATTGCCTTACTGGCTAACATCCGTGACCCGGGCAATGCCGGCACAGTGCTTCGTGCGGCAGATGCCTCTGGCGCAGATGCAGTCTTGTTCAGCGCTAACAGCGTGGATGTCTACAACCCGAAGGTTGTGCGTTCAACCACCGGCTCGGTTTTTCACCTGCCTTTT
>JBEGKM010000002.1:0-27973 GCA_041184065.1 Actinomycetota bacterium | reverse complement strand
AGTTTGAACAGCGGTTCGACCAAAATTAGCCCTTGCGCTTTCCAGAGAAGAATCCTGTGCTGTGCTTTACAAGTTTGATGGAGTCAGCTTTTCTGAGCTTCGCCAAGGTGCGGAAAAGCTCTTTTTGCTTGGAATCAAGCTTGGTTGGAGTGGCTACCTGAATTAAAACCTTGAGGTCGCCACGACCGGAGCTTCGCAGGTGCGAGACACCTTTGCCCTTGATGGTAAGCACATCGCCCGTCTGTTGCCCAGGTTCGATTTCGATTTCGACGGAGCCATCGAAAGTATCGATTTTGGTGAGTGCGCCCAACACTGCGTCGTGCAAAGGAACATCAACGGTGCAGGTTAGATCGTCACCCGATCTACCAAAGGTGTCATGAGGCTTTACCGACATGTCAACGTAAAGGTCACCCGAAGGGCCGCCGGCGAAACCAACTTCACCCTGGCCACTTAGTTGCAGCCTCAAACCATCCTCGACGCCCGCCGGAATTTTCAAATCGATGTTTCGTCTGGCACGAACTCGACCCTGACCTCGGCAGTCTAGGCATGGGTCAGGAATAACCTGACCGAAGCCACGACACGCCCCACAAGGTTGGGAGGTAACCACGTTGCCAAGGAGTGAACGAACCTGGCGTTGGATCTGGCCGGCGCCGCGGCAGATGTCACAAACGCTTGGGCTGGTTCCCGGTCGGCAACACGATCCCGAACAGGTTCCACAAAGTATCGCTGTGTCAATCTCGATGGTCTTGTCGACACCGAAGACAACCTCTTCGAGAGTTAGATCAACTCTGATTAGCGCGTCTTGACCTCGCTCGGCACGCGAACGTGGACCACGCTGTTGGCCCCCGCCGAAGAATGTGTCGAAGATGTCGCCGAAACCAAAACCACCAGCCCCACCAAACGGATCGTTACCGCCGTTGTCGTATGTTCGACGGGCGTCGGCATCACTGAGCACTTCGTATGCATGCGTGACCAACTTAAAGCGCTCCTGCGCTTCTGGCGCCGGGTTCACATCTGGGTGCAATTCCCTGGCTAGCTTGCGATAAGCCTTCTTAATCTGATCCTCGGTTGCACCGCGATCGACACCTAAAACTTCGTAATGGTCTGACATTAATTTCCTAGTGTCTTGGTTAGGTAGCGAGCAACCGCTCGGACCGCTGAGATGTTTGAGGAGTAATCCATGCGAGTTGGGCCGATCACGCCGATCTTGGCAATCTCGCTGCCACCGTTCTCGTAGCCGCTAACCAGAATCGAGGTGTTGCTAAGACCCTCAACCGTGTTCTCGCGGCCGATTCGAAGCCCGACGCCGTGGTTATCTGTCTGCATTTCGGTAATTAGCTTGAGCAAAACAACTTGCTCTTCAATTGCTTCTAAAACCGGAGAGATGCTTGGGAAGTCTTCTTCGCGTCTGGCCAACTTGGCGGTGCCAGAGAGAATAATTTTTTCTTGGCGATTCGCGTCGACCTGGTCATACAGAGTCTCGAGCACCAGATTTACCTGGCCGGTTCGGGCGGCCACGAAACCGTCCACAAAACCGTTGAGTCTCTCGGCTACAACCGAAAGAGCTACTCCGGTAAGCGAACCAATCAGCTTTGCTCGAAGCTCGGCAACGAATAGAGGATCGACGGCTTCGCCCAACTCAATGACGTGCTGCTGAACACGACCGGAGTCGGTGACCAGGATCAACAACAACCTGGTTTCGCTGACAGGAATCAACTCGACCGTCTGAACTGAAGCTTTGCCCAAGGTTGGGTACTGAACCATGGCAACCTGATTGGTCAGCTGAGATAAAAGTCGAACGGTTCGACCGAGAACGTCATCGAGGTCTGCGCTGCCCTGCATGAACGACTCGATTGCGTGTTTTTCTGCGACAGTGAGCGGTTTGACCTCGTTGAGGCGGTCTACGAAAAGGCGATAGCCCTTGTCAGTAGGTACGCGACCAGCCGAAGTGTGCGGAGCGTGAATGAGTTCTTCGTCTTCAAGAAATGCCATGTCGTTGCGGATGGTTGCCGCTGAAACGCCAAACGAATGGCGTTCCACCAGAGATTTAGAACCGACCGGCTCTTTGCTCGCGATGTAATCCTGAACGATTGCACGAAGCACTTCTAGGCTTCTTTCTGGAATCATGCTTCACCTCGCTTCTGGCACTCAAACCCTCTGAGTGCCAATATTACCCGCGCCACCCGACACTCGGTAGGCTGAAAACAGCAAAGTCGGAGGAAAAATGACAAACCCATATGCATCGAACTCGCAGTTCAGCCCAGAACAAGAAAAACTCTGGTCGGTGCTTGTGCACATCCTTGGAATCTTTTTTGAATTCTTTGCTCCCCTGCTCGGGTATTTGCTATTCAAGGGCAAAGGGCCATTCGTTGGCCACCACATGCGCGAGTCACTGAACTTTGGCATCACAATGGTGATTGCGGCGATAGTTCTAGCCCTCAGTATCGTTGGCTGGGCTGTCATCTGGGCGCTGCCGATCTATTGGACGATCTTCAGAATTGTGGCCGCCTATCGTGCCAGCCAGGGCGAGTTCTATCGCTACCCCCTAACGATTCGCTTCGTCAAGGCCTAGACCCCGATCGACTTGGCTTAGGCCAAAAACTGACGAACGATTGAGTCGGCCAGAAGTCGGCCCCTAAGAGTCAGCACCAGACGACCCGACATCGCCGCTGCCGGCTCAATCATCTGATCGGCAATCAATCCGGCGATGATTTTTGGGGCCTCGTTGTTTACCGACTTTAGCGTTTCAATTTGCATTCCAGCTCGGATGCGTATTTCGAGCAAGACTCGCTCTTCTAGTCGAACCCGTTCATCGAGAGTTTCTCGACCGGCAGCTGGGCTAGAGCCCTCACCGATTCGATTCGAATAGGCAGAGGGATGCTTGACGTTCCACCAACGAACTCCACCCACATGACTGTGTGCACCGGGTCCATAACCCCACCAGTCTTGCCCGCGCCAGTACGCCAGGTTGTGCGCCGAAGATGAATCATTTGTTCTTGACCAGTTCGAAATCTCGTACCAATTGAATCCGGCCTCGCCAAGGATTTTGTCGGCAAGCTCATACTTGTCGGCTTGAAGATCTTCATCGACATCGGAGAGTTGACCCGATCGAATTTGGCGGGCAAGCTTTGTGCCGTCTTCGACGATCAGCGCGTAGGCGGAAACGTGGTCGGTCTTTAGCGAAATCGCCTGCTCGAGCGATTCACGCCATTGAGCGATGGTTTCGCCCGGCGCGCCATAAATGAGGTCGACCGAGGTTTGCAGCCCAACGGATTTTGCCGCGGCCACCGCTTTTTCAACGTTCTCTGGATTATGGGTTCGCTCAAGGGTTGCCAAGACCTCTGGAACGGCCGATTGCATGCCGAATGAGATTCGGTTGAAGCCACCAGAGACCAACTCTTCGAGGTAGGGAACGTCGACGTTGTCGGGATTCGCCTCGGTGGTGATCTCACAATCAGCAAGGACACCGAAGGAGGTTTTCAGCGCATCCAGGATTCTCACAAGGTCGCTGGCCGGCAATTGAGTAGGTGTTCCGCCGCCGAAGAAGATTGAAGCGAGCTCGCGCGTAGGTAGCCCTGACTGGCTCAAGACTTTGGCGCTCAACTCGATTTCAGTGATTAGTTTGTCTGCGAACGAAGCTTGGCTTACCCCATCGAGCTCATTGGCCGTATAAGTGTTGAAGTCACAGTAGCCACAGCGCACGCGGCAAAACGGGATATGCACGTAGGCATGAAAGGTTCGATCTGCAGCTCCAATGGCGGATTGCTCGGGCAGCAGGCCGTCTAGAGGGGCTGGGTCGCCTAGTGGCAGCGGGCCAGCCACTATTTGCCCTTCTTTTCGCCCTTTTTCTCGCCATCGGTTGAAAGCGCGGCGATGAATGCCTCTTGAGGAACCTCAACGCGACCGATGGTCTTCATGCGCTTCTTTCCCTCTTTTTGCTTCTCGAGAAGCTTGCGCTTTCGGCTGATGTCGCCACCGTAACACTTGGCCAAAACGTCTTTTCTCATCGCACGAATTGACTCACGAGCAATTATGCGGGCGCCGATTGCTGCCTGAATAGGAACCTCAAACTGCTGACGAGGAATCAGTTCGCGCAATTTTCCGGTGATCATGACGCCATAGGCGTAGGCCTTGTCGCGGTGAACAATCGCGCTAAAGGCATCGACCTGCTCACCCTGGAGCAACAAATCAACCTTGACCAGATCGCCTTGAGCCATGCCAATCTCTTCGTAATCTAGCGAACCATAACCCGCTGTCTTGCTCTTGAGCTGGTCGAAGAAGTCGAAAACAATTTCGGCGAGAGGCAATTCGTATCGCAGCTGAACACGGTCTTCACCCAGGTACTGCATGTCGATCATTGTGCCGCGACGAGACTGGCAAAGCTCCATGATGGTTCCGACGTAATCTTTGGGACTCAAGATAGTCGCGCGAACCAATGGCTCCATGATCTTCTTGATTTTTCCGCCAGGAAACTCGCTCGGGTTGGTGACGAAAATCTCTTCACCGTTCTCGAGGGTTACCTCATAAACCACCGAAGGAGCCGTTGCGATCAGATCGAGCCCAAACTCTCGTTCGAGCCGCTCGGTCACGATTTCGAGGTGCAAAAGCCCAAGGAAGCCGATACGGAAACCGAAGCCCAGGGCTACCGAGGTTTCGGGCTCGTAGACCAACGCGGCATCGGAGAGCTTTAGCTTGTCTAGCGCCTCACGCAGCACAGGGTAATCCGAGCCATCGATTGGATAGACTCCCGAGAAAACCATCGGCTTTGGGTCGGCATAGCCCCTTAGTGGCTCAGTTGCCGGATTCATCTTGGTGGTAACGGTGTCGCCGACTTTCGACTGACGCACATCTTTCACACCGGTGATTAGATAGCCCACCTCGCCAACACCGAGACCTTTAGTTGGTTCAGGCTCTGGCGACGAAACGCCAATCTCAAGGGCTTCGTGGACTGCCTTGGTAGACATCATGGTGATTTGTTCACGTGGCTTTAGGTGGCCATCAATCATTCGCACATAGGTGACGACGCCACGGTAGGAGTCGTAAACCGAGTCAAAAATCATTGCTCGCGCAGGCGCATTTGGGTCGCCAACCGGGTTTGGAATGGTTCCAACAATCTTGTCGAGCAGAGCATCAACACCCATGCCGGTTTTACCCGACACTCTCAGACAATCCTCGGGATTACCGCCAATGAGGTTGGCCAGCTCTTCGGCATATTTTTCGGGTTGAGCTGCCGGGAGATCGATCTTGTTTAGAACAGGGATGATCTCGAGGTCATTTTCCATCGCCAAGTAGAGGTTCGCGAGAGTCTGGGCCTCGATACCCTGCGCCGCGTCGACCAAAAGAACCGCTCCCTCGCAGGCGGCAAGTGAGCGCGATACTTCGTAAGTAAAGTCAACGTGCCCAGGCGTGTCAATCATGTTCAACGCATAGGTGTTTCCCTCGAACTCCCAAGGCATGCGGACCGCTTGGGACTTGATGGTAATTCCGCGCTCACGCTCGATGTCCATTCGGTCGAGGTACTGGGCTCGCATCGAACGGTCGTCGACCACACCGGTTAGCTGCAGCATTCGGTCTGCCAGGGTTGACTTACCGTGGTCAATGTGGGCGATGATGCAGAAGTTGCGAATGAACGCCGGGTCGGTCTTTGAAGGCTCAAGACGACGGGTTGCGCGTGGCGACAAGATAGACCTCTGTGTTGTTTGAAAGGAACCGTAAATCGGTCTCACTATTCTCTCACACCACAGCGGGCACGACACTGGATTTGCTTGCCCAAACCGACAATGAACTGATAGAGTTAGAGGCTGATACGGATGACTGGCTCATCCCCAATCCCAAAAGTTTTGAAACTGTTCCGCGCGACTGCAGAAGCAGCGAGCAAACCAAGAAAGTGAAACATGGCAAACATCAAGTCACAGATCAAGCGTATTGGCACCAACCTAAAGGCAGCTGAGCGCAACAAGGCTGTTCGCAGCGAGGTAAAGACTGCAATTCGTGCATCACGCGAAGCGACCGCTTCAGGCGACAAGGCTGCTGCTGCGGCTGCGCTTGCTTTGGCCTCGAAGAAGCTAGACAAGGCTGTTTCAAAGGGTGTTTTGCACAAGAACAACGCCGCAAACCGCAAGTCAGCTCTTGCTAAGAAGGTTGCGGCTCTCTAAGCCAAAAGAATTCAATAATCCCCAGGGCCAAGTGCCTTGGGGATTATTTTTTTTTGGCCTTGGTCTAGTTCTTGATATGGCCGGGGCGACCAGCGTAAAAGCCAAAACCGATCTGTAAGCCGGTCAAAACCACTAAAAGGCCAAGACTCCAGCTCCAGGTTGCACTTATTTCGCTGAGGTAGCCAACTACAAACGTGCCGGCAGCAGCCAATAGGTAACCCCAACCTTGTGACATTGCTGACAACTGCGTTGTTTGAGCCTGGGACACAGCACGCGTTCCAATCAAAGTTAGTGAAAGCGGAAAAGTCGTCGCCTGACCAAGCCCAATGAGAACGCAAGCGAAAATCAGGGTTGAAGCTGTGATTCTCTGTTCACCTTCGGCCAGTGCTAGTGACACCATGAGAACTACGAAACCCGAAAGAGTGACGAGACTGGCACCAGAGCACCACCAAGCCAGAGTCTTGAACTTTCTCAGCACCGAAGAAAGCACAAAGCCGGTTGGAATACCAACAGCCGTTGCCAAACCTAAGGTAGCCCCGGCATCGGCGGGGCTGACACCCACGTCAATAAGCATTGATGGCAACCAAGCCAAAATTGCGTAGAAACCGAGAGACTGGATACCGAAAAAACCTACTATTGCCCAGGCAAGGGGAGATCGATTAACTGCCTTGGCATCAGATGAAGAGTCTTGATTTAGTGAAGGCACTGGTTTGACAGTTGCCTTGGCGATTGGCGCCCACAGAGCGACCGAGAGAACGACAGGCAGAATCCAAATCACCAGAGCTTGCCTCCAGCCACCAAGAGCCAGACTCGAAGGCACGGCAATCGACGCGGCAAAGCTGGCTGAGACAGCAAGCACGGTCGTGTACATTCCCGTCACCAAAGCAACATTCTTTGGGTAACGCTCTCTGACGATAGTCGGCAACAAAACGTTTGCTATTGCAATTGCCAAGCCGGCCGCAACCGTTCCTACCAAAAGCCCCGCGTAGCCAAGAGTCAGTCTCAAGGTCACAGCGGCTAACACAAACAACAAAACGACAAACATTCCACGGTCGACACCAAAGTGACGCACCAAACGCGGGCTTGCGAACGCACCGATACCGAAACAGAGAACGGGGGCCGAAGCCAACAGCCCCGACATCAAGGGGGTGAGCTCAAGATCAGCAATGATTTCGTTCAACAGGGGGCCGATTGAGGCGACCGGGGGTCTGAGCATGATGGTGATAAAAAATAATGCCATCGCACCTACGAAGCCGAATCTCAGAAATTTTGTCACTAAAGTAGGCCCTTCTTGGCAATCAAGTGAACAAGCTTCTCGAGAGAGTAAATCGGGTCGCGCTCTGCACCCTTGACTGCTGCATCGGTATCGGCCAGAACCTGGATGGTCCTCGCTAGCCCGTCTTCGGACCATCCCGCGACGTCTTTGCGTGCCTTATCGACCTGCCAAGGCGCCATGCCGAGTGACTGAGCCGAGGCCGAACGGTTGCCATAAATTTTGGCGAGTTGACGAATCTTCATTGATATGGCGGCAACTATTGGCACGGGATCAGCTCCAGAACCCAATGCATGACGCAATAGGGCAAGTGACTCGCTCGAGCGGCCAGCTAGTGCAGAATCTACAACCTTGAAGGCGTTGGTCTCGACGCGACCCCCGTAATAACGTTCAACAACTTGTTCGGTGATGCTCTCAGCACTGTCTTGAAGTAGCTGGCTGCAGGCTGAGGCGAGCTCAGCAATGTCTCCGGCAAAGGCCTCTAGAAGAGCGCGAGCAGCACCCTGCGTAATCTTGCGCTCAGCTCTAGAAAACTCTGTCTGCACAAAAGCGAGCCTCTCGGCATCCTTAGTAATTGGAAGGCAAGAAACTTCTACTGCGAAATCCCGCAAGCGAATCGCGTCAAGCATCTTTTTTCCGCGAACGCTAGAGGAATTGTGTCTGAGTACGACACAGGTGTCTGATGTCGGTTCTTCTAGGTACGAGATCACATCTTCGATTAGTTCATCACTGCAGCGCTCTACCGAACGCACAATTATCAAACGCGGTTCGGCGAATAACGATGGGCTTGTGAGGTTTAGAAGTTGCCCGGAGATATATTCATTTGCTTCGATTTCATGTATCTCTAAAGCCTCGTCCACTCGTTTCATCTGCTCACGAATATCTCGGATCGAACTGGATGCAAAAAAATCTTCGCCGCCGCTAACGAGCACGATTGGTGCGGCAGTAACGGCCCGCCAATCTACTAATCTCGCTTTGCTCATTCGTCAAGCCTATCCCTGACCGGAGGTTGAGTATTGAAAACCTGAGTCGCCAAAACTCAAAGCAATCGAACCCGACTGATCGGTTCGAAAAACTTTAGAACCGATACCTTGAAGGAGCTTCAAAGTCCTCTGCGTAGGGTGCCCATAGGTGTTTGAAGCTCCAACCGAGATGAGACTGACCTGCGGCGCCAATTCCTCGATTAACTCGGGGTACTGATCTGCTGAACCATGATGAGCAACTTTGAGAATCATTGGTTTGTCATCAGATAATCGACTCATCCAGGACAGAGATTTTGAAGCAATCAATTGCTGAGAATGTTCACCCGCATCAGCCATGGTCAGAAGCGAGAAGTTTTCAAAATTCCAAGAAATCACGAGACTTCCATCGTTTGAGTCCTCGATAAGGCTTGCGGAGACGGCAGGCCCTACCACCCTCCACTTTGCCCCGCCAAAGATTCCTGTGGTTCCCTCATCCGCAACGACAACGGCGGTTCCTTGTTTGGTTAGGTCCCGCAAAGTATTGTTAGCGGCCCAACGAGGATCATCGAATGGCGAAATTAGTGCCTTAAGAGTTTTGCGCCCTTTGAGAACACCACCCAGACCGCCGACATGGTCTAAATCGAAGTGGGTTAACACCAGTAGATCGATCTGATTGATACCTAATTGGCTCAAACATGAATCAATCAAGTTCGAGTCTCTCCCTACATCGACCAACGCTATCTGACCCGCTGAACGCAACACCAACGCGTCGCCTTGGCCCACATCGCACTGAACGACCTGCCAATCTTTTGGCGGCCAATCCCCCATAATCTTTTGAATAGGCACTTGTGCCAATAGTGTGCTGGCCAAGAAAGACACAACTACACCACCAGCTAACAGTCGCGGCCATTTGAGTTGCGTTTTCAACGCGGTAACCAAAGAAATGGCAAGCACAACCGCGCCTGCGACAGCAGCAGGCCCTGAAAGCCAGTTGAGCGTATTCATCGGAAGTCCGGCGAAGAAATGAGCCAATTGGGCTATGCACCATGTGCCCAAGCTCGCCAGGAAGGTTAGCGCCAACGACATCCACGGAAACAACCAGGCGACCGAACAGGCAAGGATTCCTAGAATCGTCACTGGGGCCACAAGTGGTTCCGCAAGCACGTTTGCCAACAGTGAATAGGTAGAAATTCCTGGCTGCAGTTGAAGCAACACCGGCAAACAGAACACTTGTGCGCCGGCCGAAACCGAAAACGCTAGAGCGAGCGCTTTAGGTAATCGATTTTTGAGTCGATGATAGAGCGCCGGGGTCAACACCAAGATTCCTGCAGTAGCCAATACTGACAGCAGGAAACCGTAATTTACGGATAGCCATGGGTCGAAAACCAGTAAGCACAGTACCGCAAATCCAAGTGCGGCAGTCGGATTAGGTTTTCTTCCAGCTGCTAAAGCAAGAATGACAGTAACCGACATAAATCCAGCTCTAATGACGCTGGGTTCAAGGCCCACAAGAGCAACGTAACTGGCAATCGCGACCGTTGCCGCTGTTGCTCTAACGACCCGACCAATTGGAAGTTTCGAAAGCAGAAAAAGCACGACACCGGCAACGATTGCGCAGTTTGCGCCTGATACTGCCATCAAATGTGTGAGAGAAACTGTCTTCATGTCCTCGGAAAGGGCTTCAGTGACAAGGGACTCATCACCGATTGCTAGGCCCAGCACCAGAGCTTTGGATTCCAAGTCAATAGCGGAAGTGGCCTGTACAAACGCACTTCTGACCTTCTCGAAAAGGCTTGACTCTGGCGATCGAATAAGTAGCGGCTCGCCAATGACGCTTGCCTCAAAAGAATGCTTTTGAAAGACTTTCGCTTCACCAAACTTCAGACGGGCACGATAGACCGCCCCCGATTCAAGTTTTGTCTGACCCGAATATCTAACCTCGATCGGTGCACTCTTTCCGTCGACAGCGACATGTGCGTTCGCCGTCTGATTCACTTTCCCAAAATATTCCGACCTCTTGGGAACGCCGACGACCAAAAACTCTGCCTCCTGCGATAGGCCCGCTGAAGAAAGCTCTCGAAGACCCGTTGGTTGTTCTGCAAGCCTCTGCATTTGCAGCGAGAACCCAGCTAGAGCTACAGAGCAGATCAGCAGAAAGATAACGCGCTTCATGAAAAACCGATGTTCAGCACCAGGAACAGCCAAACGGTCAACGCGAGCAACCAAACAATCAAAGGGTGACCAATCCTTTAATCGACTCAAATAGTTTTTGACCAATGCCACTTACACCAAGTAGGTCTTCTTTGGATTTGAATCCGCCGTTGGCGTTCCGCCAGTCAATCAGACGGCCGGCAAGGGCTGGTCCGACTCCCGGCAATTCTTCAAGTTCTGCCTGAGACGCACGATTCAAACTAATCAGACTCGAGACAGAGCCCTGCGAACCACTAGGTTGCTCGCCGACCTTCAGCGCGAATAGTTGCTCACCATCACTAAGTTCTCGCGCCAAATTCAAACTGGTTTGATCGGCTTCGTCGAGAAAACCACCGGCGGCAAACACCGCATCAACAACCCTTGAACCGACCTCCAGCTTGTAGATGCCTGGCACCTTTACGGCACCAACCACGTGCACAAAAAGTGCCGGTTGATCGATTTGGGTTGTTGCCGAAGGTGACGTCGAAGGCATACCGACGGTTCCATTGGATGCCTTTGAAGTTGACAGCGTAATTGCCCCAGCTGCTAGCAAAACAATCACAAAAATGGCCACGAAAAGTGGGCCAGATGATTTTCCACTTGCCGAGACGGCTTCTCTAAACTGCGCTCTTAACCAATCCACCCATGAAAGATACTTTCGAGCGGGGCTGACAACGTTTCCAGCTGCCTAAATGTGAATAACGCTTATCGCGTTGCTATGTTTACAAGTTTTGGTGCGCGCACGATGATGTTCGCAATCTGCTTTTCACCAATCGCCTTCTTTACTGCATCTGAAGACATAGCCAAATCACGAAGGTCTTGCTCACTAATGTCGACCGACACTTCGAACTTGTCTCGAACCTTGCCGTCAACCTGTGCGATGGCAACGGTAGAACTCTCGATCAGTAGTGAAAGATCTGCTTCTGGCAATTGAGCTAGGGCTACGCCTGGCTCGTGACCAAGCTTTTGCCACATGTCTTCTGCGGTGTATGGTGCAAATAGCGACAAGGCTTTTGCGACAGTCTCTGCAGCTTCACGCACTGCTGCATCGGCTGAGCCCGCCGAGCCATCGATGGCTTTTCGGAGCGCATTTACGAGCTCCATGATCTTGGCAACACCAACGTTGAACTTGAATGATTCGATCAACGGGCCAAAGTCACGCAAGAAGCTGTGGGTTGCCTTGCGAAGCTCTGCATTCCCAGAAACCGGGTCGAGGCCCTTGGCGCTGGTCACATCGTTTGCAGTTCGCCATGCGCGAGCCAAGAATTTCGCCGAACCGGCAGGAGAAACATCTGCCCAGTCAATGTCGTCCTCTGGTGGGCCAGCAAACGACATAGTCAAACGAACCGCATCAACTCCGTGTTCGTCTAGTTGCTCTGAAAGCGCAACAAGGTTGCCGCGTGATTTCGACATTGCCGAACCACCCATCAACACCATGCCCTGGTTGAGCAATCTGGTGAAAGGCTCCTCGAAGTCGATGTAGTTAAGGTCGTGAAGAACCTTGGTCACAAATCTCGCGTAGAGCAGGTGCAAAATTGCGTGAGTTACGCCGCCGACATACTGGTCGACCGGAGCCCAAGCTTTGGCCTCGTCAACGGGAAAAGCTACCTCGGTTGAGTTAGGCGATAGGAATCGAAGGAAATACCAAGACGAGTCCACAAAGGTGTCCATTGTGTCGGTGTCACGCTTGGCAGGCATGCCACACTTCGGACAGGCGACATTAACCCAGTCTTCAGCTCCGCCTAGCGGCGAGGTCCCCTTTGGTTTTAGGTCTAGACCCTCGGCTGACGGTAATTCGACAGGCAGCTGATCGGCCTGAACTGGTACCTCACCACACATTTCACAGTGGATGATCGGAATCGGGGTTCCCCAGTAGCGCTGTCTAGAAATAAGCCAGTCCCGAAGACGGAAGTTCTTGGTCTTCTTGCCTTTGCCCTCCGCGGCGAGCATTTCGGTTATTTTTTCGATTGCAGCGATTTTGGTCAGGCCATTCAGAGCACCCGAGTTGATGACAATACCTTCGCCGGTGGTCGGCGCGCCAGAGGACGCCGGGTCGATAGACTCACCGTTTTCATCTTTGATGTCGACTACGGCGCGAATAGGTAGACCAAAGGCCTTAGCGAAATCGAAGTCGCGCTGGTCATGGGCTGGAACGGCCATGATGGCGCCGTGACCATAGTCGGCAAGCACGTAATCTGCGGCCCAAATTGGAAGGCGCTCACCATTTACCGGGTTGATTGCAAAACGACCAAGCGGAACACCTGTTTTAGGTCGATCAGTGGCAAGGCGCTCAATATCATTTGATTGCTTTACTTGATCTAGGTAGGCCTCGAAAGCGGCCTTAGTGGCGTCATCCGCCGATGATGCAAGCTCGGCCGCAAGCGCAGCGTCAGGCGCAACGACCATAAAGGTTGCGCCAAAAAGGGTATCTGGTCGGGTAGTGAACACGGTTACCGGTTCGTTTCGACCTTCAATCACGAAATCTACATCGGCACCGTGCGAGCGGCCGATCCAGTTTCGCTGCATTGAGAGCACCTTGGCCGGCCAATTGCCTTCGAGGGTATCTAGGTCGTCCAGCAAGCGGTCTGCATAGTCGGTTACCTTGAAATACCACTGGGTTAGAGCCTTCTTGGTTACAACGCTGTCGCAACGTTCGCACAAACCCTGAACAACCTGCTCATTTGCTAAAACGGTCTGGCAACTTGGACACCAGTTGACGTTCGAGTTTTTGCGGTATGCCAAGCCCTTGTTATAGAACTCCAAGAACAACCACTGATTCCAGCGGTAGTAGATCGGGTCTGAAGTAACTAAGACTCGATCCCAGTCGAATGAGCAGGCATAGCGGCGCATTGAAGAGCGCTGCTGAGCAATGTTGTCGTAGGTCCAACCCTTTGGATCTAGACCACGCTTGATAGCGGCGTTTTCGGCAGGCAAACCGAAACTGTCCCAGCCAATCGGGTGCATAACGTTGAAGCCTTTTTGAACCCAGTAGCGAGAAATTACATCGCCAAGCGCGTACGCCTCGGCGTGACCCATGTGTAGGTCGCCCGATGGGTAAGGGAACATATCGAGAACATACTTCTTTGGGCGCAGATCACCAGGATTTCCAGAAGCGAAGGGGCGCAATTCATCCCAAACCGGAAGCCACTTTTCTTGGATGGCGGCGACGTCGTATTCGTTTACGGCCGGCACGCTGGCGTTTTGGTCGGTCATTTACTCACTCTTCATGAAATCGTTGGGAAGAAACCCTTGTAAAGGTTACCAATCAAGCCCAGGGGTCGGGGGCGTTTAGCACTTTCAACAGGGCTGACGCCTTCAATTTCGTTTCTTCAAGTTCGGCTACGGGATCCGAATCAAAGGTGATTCCTCCACCTACGCCGATAGTCGCATTTTCACCCTCAAAGACGATGCTACGAATGATCATGCCGAACTCTGCGGAACCATCTACGCCGATGAAGCCGGCAACGCCCGAATAAAGGCCGCGCTCACCAACTTCTAACTCGTTGATCAATTCCATGGCCCGGATTTTCGGTGCACCTGTCATAGAACCACCCGGAAAACAAGCTTTTAGGGCATCAGCAGCGTCGTTACCTTCTGCCAATTGCGCAGTCACGGTGCTAACCAATTGATGCACGGTTGCATAGGTTTCAACCTGAAACAATTCCGGAACGCCAATCGAACCAGGTCGAGCCACTCGACCAAAGTCATTGCGCATCAGGTCGACGATCATCAGATTCTCGGCCCGCTCCTTTTCATTCGCTTCCAGCTCTGCAGCGATTTCGGAATCTTTGGTCGGATTATCTGCCCTCGGTCTGGTTCCCTTAATCGGCCTGGTGCTGAGTGCGCCCTTTGAGTTGACCGAAATGAACTGCTCGGGTGAACTGGATACGAGACTCAAGTCAGCAAATCGAAAATAGCTGGCATAAGGCGCTGGATTTTGCTCTCTGAGCTTCAGAAAGATGTTCAGTGGGTCAAGGTTGTGTCTCATCGAGATTTGGTTCGTCAGGCACAACTGATAAACGTCGCCGGCGGCGATGTGCTCGACGGCTCGCTCGATCATTGCTAGGTATGCGACCGAATCGTGGCGCAGCGAAACTTCATCCACCGAACCCTGACCATTTAGTTGTCGGTAGCTGGCAACCTGGCCACCCGAAAGCCCTAAGCGCAGCAGTGCCGCTTGATGCCAATGTCGAAATTGCTCCTGGGATTCGAATAGTCCCACAAAGTAGAGGTGCTGCAGATCGTGATCCAAAACAATGGCACGGTCTACCGCAAGAAAATGAGGCTTTCCCTCATAAGAAAGCACACCTGCGACACCTGGACGCCAAGCGAACGGCAAATCGAGCTGGTTTTCAACCGGCACTAAAATTTGGCGCACTTGACCAAGGTTTTCGAGATCGCTGGTGCCACTTGAGGCACCAATTACCGAATACCGTTGAGTCGGGTGATGTTCTCGGTCTAACCAAAATGCATGCTCATCTTTAGAGTGCAGCAAAGTGAAGATGTCTGGTGCGCTCACCCAAGCATCTAGTCGGGCTGAAAACAGGCGCATGGGTTCACTCCTTTGACGCATTCTGGGTGTCGATTTTGTAACCGCTTTGTTCCTATCTAGATTAGACGCACGGGCACTTTGAACCAGCGAGGAGGGCTAGAGCATGAACGAATCCACCAAGTTCTTTCGCTTTCAATCTGGCGCGCTGGTAGAACAGTGTGAATCAACCGGCGAACCGCAATTGGCAGTAGCCGATTCGTGGCTTTCGGTTGACGGCAAAGCGCGTTCACTGCAAGCCCACTTCGCGAGGTTCACCGACTGGACCGCCGAGTCAGCGCCCGAGCTTCTGTCTCAGTTGCCTGAGTTTTTTGAGGCCGTCGAAGATGCTCTGAGGGTTACTGGGCGCATGTTTCCGAGAATCGAGTTGCACACAGAAGGCAACAGCGGGGCCCAGCTTTTTTTAAGAATTCGTGAAGCCCCAGATCAACTTGGGTCTATCAAATTGTGGTCCTATCCCCAATCAGACCCGCGGCAGAATCCTTTGATCAAGGGCCCCGACCTCTCGCTCTGTCTGCAGATGAGACGAAACGCCCAAATGCACGGTGCCGATGAAGCCGTGATCACCGACTCGCGGGGCAACATCCTTGAAGGCGCTTTGAGCGCGATTGTTTGGTGGCAAGGCGATGTTCTGTGCGCCCCCGGTGATGAACTGCCGTGGCTTGATTCGATCACCAGGCGCGAGGTTTTCTCGATAGCCGAGCAAATGGCAATCAAAACTCGACTCGTCACTGCCAAACCTGCCGATTTAGTTGGCTTAGAAGTTTGGGCGCTAAGTTCTCTTCAAGGCATTCGCGTGGCGTCAGAATGGGTTGACCTAGGGGGCCCGTTGGGTAAACCCAAGCACTTCGATTCATTCGAGAGGCGACTGCGCCTGCTTTCGACAGCCATCTAGTTCAAATACCCAGTGGGGCACCCTCTAGTGCGAGAATTGGCTCATGAACGACATCCTAGATTGGCTGATCAACACGGTTCAATCGGTCGACCCGGCTCTTCGCAACTTGCTAGCCGGCCTGGCTATTGCCCTCGAGACATCGCTCTTTGTGGGCTTGGTGATTCCCGGCGATACCGTGGTTTTGGTTGCTTCTACAGGCGTTCAAGATGCCGGTGACTTTTTGTTTCTGCTTGCCGCGGTGCTGATTGGCTCGCTGATTGGCGAGAGCCTGGGATTTTGGATCGGCCGATTCTTTGGCGAACGTATTCGTGCTAGCAAACTGGGCAGGCGACTTGGCGAGGCTAACTGGGCACTCGCCGACCGATTTGTCGAACGCCGTGGAGGTTTGGCCGTAGCGATCTCGAGATTCCTGCCGATTTTGCACTCTTTGGTTCCGGTTGCTTCGGGCATGACCCGAATGCGCTATCGAGAATTTATCGTTTGGACTTTTGGAGCCTGCGCGATCTGGGCTTCTGCCTATGTTGGCGTCGGTTACCTTGCTCGCGGTGCCTACGAGCAAATAGCTGGAAATCTAAAATGGGGCGGATTTGTCTTCGTGGCGATCATCTTGGTTTTCATGGTGATTATTCACTTTGGCAAACAACGCCTCGAGATTGCCGCTGAAAAGCTAGCCGAACCCGATAACCAGTAAAAGCCGAAAGCCTAAATCATGTGCGGAAGATTTGTTGTGGCCAGAACCGTTGGCGAAATTCAAACCATTTTTGAAGCCGACGAAATCATTGGTGACGTGCCGGGCATTTCTTACAACGTGGCCCCTACTCAACAGATCGCAATGATCGTCGATCGCTCTTTTGAAAAAGATGAAAACGGTGCACCGCTTGGCGAACTGAGCCGAGAAATTCATTCGGCTCGCTGGGGTTTGGTGCCTAGATGGTCAAAGGGGCCGGCCGAGGGCGCTCCGCTGATCAACGGCCGCATCGAGTCGCTACTCGAAAAGCCATCATTCAAAGATTCGGTAGTGCGCCGCCGCTGTGTCATCCCAGCTTCTGGCTATTACGAATGGCAGGTGGCTAGTGATGGCACCAAGCAGCCTTTTTACATAAATGCAGGCACGGATGGAATGTTCGCTTTAGCCGGCTTGTATGAGTGGTGGGCGGACCCTAGCAAAGCTGCGGGCGACCCGGCTCGCTGGTTGCTGTCGGCAACCACTCTGACCAAGGCTTCGTGCCCAGACCTGGCTCACATTCACGATAGAAACCCGGTCTTGCTCTCAGCCGACACCTTTGACGCCTGGCTTGACCCTCACATCGAGGGCGATCAAGACCTACTAGATGCGATTGCTATCGACTCGGATTTGGTTGCCGCCGAGGCAGAGTTCTTTGCAGTTGGAGCCGAAGTAGGCCAGGTTCGCAACAACTCAGAATCGCTGATCAAAGCCCTCTAGACACGCCCGAAACGCATAGTTCGGCCCCAAAAATTTGAAATGTCGGTGGCTTTCCATACACTCTTAACGTTCGAACAAATGTTCGAATAACTACTTGAAGGTTAGGGGTGCGGTTATGCTGCGCGTTGATGAAAGAGTTGAGGTTTCGGTCGATCGAGTTGGAGAACCGATTGGCTTTTGGTGGCGTGGTGCCGGCTATTTAGTGAAGTCAAAACCAATCCGCTGGTTTGCTCGTCGCGAATGGTGGATCGAAGCGGCAAGGGTGCAACGCGGCATTGGCGCCGGCGTGCTCGAGGTCGAAATGTGGCGCATGAGCGCATCAAGCAATAACAAAGACAAAGCTCAATACGAACTCGTTCACACGCTAGATACCTCTGGTGGCCAAAAGCACATCTGGCGGCTCGTCAGGGTCTACGACTAACCGAATCATGTCTGGCTTTATTCACCTAAATGTAGCCTCGGCATTCTCGGGCCACTTTGGCGTGACCAGGCCCGAGCGAATGGTCGAGGCTGCTGCTGCACAGGGCATTCAGGCTGCTGCCATAACCGACCGAGACGGCCTCTATGGCGCGGTCAAGCACATTGGCGCGTGCCTGCAATTGGGCATCTCCCCCATCGTTGGAGTAAACCTTGCGGTTTTAGATGACTCGGGCAATCAGCTAGGTCGATGCGTCATTCTCGCTCACGGCAACAACAGCGGGCTAGGTTGGGCAAAACTGTGCAAAATAGTCTCTGCTGCACACGCTCTACCTAGAGCAATCAAAAAGCAGGTTGGCATTGCTAGAAGCGCGTTGGCCGATTTGCTGCGCGACGAGAGTGGCTGCACCGTGCTACTTGGCCCAGACAGCGATGTTGGGCACGAAGTTCTCGCGGCAAACCGCAGTGGGGCCATTGAGGCCCTCGAGGCTTGGCGCGAGTGCCTAAAAACACCGGGCACCTTGGCAATCGAGATTGTTAGCCACATCACCGAGCCGGGCACCGAACTATCCGTTCTTCAAGCCCGTCGCATGCTGCAGCTGGCAGATGCAACCAAAACACCTGCCGTTCTAACCAATGCCGTCCGCTATTTAGAGCCCGACGACGCCCTAACTGCAGACGTGCTCGATTCGGCAAGGCATCTCGAGGCGCTGGGGTTATTCAAGCCGCAACCAAATGCTCAAGCCTGGCTAAAACCAGCCAGCATGATGCAATCTCTGGCGGTCGAAATAACCGAAGACCGCGATCGAGCGCTAGAACTATTTTCAACCACCGCAAAATTGGCCAAACTCTGCGTTCTAGATGCGGTCGGCGACTGCGATTGGGGTCGACCTAAAACTCCAGAAAAGGCTGCTCTGGGCATCGAGGGCAATCCCTTCGAGGTTCTCTGGCAAAAAGCCCATTCCGGCATAGACAGGTTTTATCCCGGGGTCAACGATTCGCTGCTAACCCAGGTCAAACACCGGCTCGGCCAAGAACTAATCACCATCAACAAACTTGGTTTTGCCACCTATTTTTTGACGGTAGCCGATGTTGCTCAAATGATTCGCGACATGGGAATTCGCAGTCAAGCTCGGGGCTCAGGCGCCGGGTCACTGACCAACTACCTGTTGGGCATCAGCGGAGTAGACCCAATCGAACACGATTTGCTGTTCGAACGTTTTCTCAGCGTCGAGCGATCGAGCCTTCCAGACATCGACATAGATGTCGAATCCGCAAGGCGTCACGAAATCTATCGAGCAATCTTCAAACGCTACGGCTCAGATCGCGTCACGCTGCTCTCGATGCAATCCACCTATCGCGGCCGCGGAGCAATGCGTGATTCAGGGCTCGCGCTCGGACTCGACGACGATCAGATTGACGAAATCGCAAAAAACATGTGGCGCTTTAGCGCACGCAGCTTTAGAGGCGCACTGCAGACCAAACCCGAGCTGGCCAAATTTGCCGAAGAGGTCGAACAAGACCGAAGAATGAGCCTTCTGGTAGACATCACCGAAAGACTAGATCGGCTTCCAAGGCACATCTCTATGCACCCCTGCGGGGTCATACTGGGCGACCTCTCATTATTGAGGCGCACTCCGGTTGAACAAAGCGGGTTGGGCTTGCCGATGAGTCAGTTCGACAAAGATGACATGGACCCGATGGGGTTACTCAAACTAGATGTTCTCGGAGTTCGCATGCAGAGCGCTATGGCGTACGCAGTGAGAGAAATTTCTAGAGTTAGCGGCAAAGACATTGACCTAGACGCAGTGCCCAGAGACGATCCCGCCACTTTCAGAGACATTCGAACAACAAACACTCTGGGCATCTTTCAAATCGAAAGCCCTGGGCAACGTGAACTAACCGGAAAACATCAGCCCACCGAGTTCAATGACCTGACAATTCAAATTTCACTGTTTAGACCGGGGCCCATGAAGGGCAACATGATCGCGCCCTATCTTGACGGCCGACACGGGTTTGCAAAACCAGATTTTATTCACAAAGATCTTGAACCAATTCTGCGAGAAACCTGGGGCGTGGTCATTTTTCACGAACACGTGATTCGAATTCTGAATCAGATGACAGGTTGCGGCCTGGCTAAAGGCGATGAACTCAGACGTTCGTTAGAGAAACCCCACGTCAAACCCCAAATCGAAACATTCTTTAGAGCTGAAGCAGCTAAGCGCGGTTACAGCAAGCCGGTTATCGAGAGAGTCTGGTCGGTTATCGAGGGCTTCAGCAGCTTCGGCTTCTGCAAGGCGCATGGCGCCGCTTTTGCCCTGCCCACCTACCAAAGCGCCTGGCTAAAGACCCACTACCCCACCGAATTCATCGCTGGGTTACTCACCCACGACCCAGGAATGTATCCAAGAAGACTGTTGCTTTCTGAGGCTCGCAGGCTCGGAGTAAAGGTGCTGCCCGTTGATGTGAATTTTTCGACCGATGAATATTTGGTCGAACCAATCAAACGCAAAACTCTTGATGCGAACGAACCCCAAATCGGTGTGAGAATGTCAATTCGCGACGTTCAGTCGATTAGCGACGCCGAGGTGGCAAGGATCATAGAAAATCGCCCCTACAAAGACACCGCCGACTTTTACCTGAGAGCCAAGCCAACTAGACGCACCTTAGAAAACCTTGCACTCATCGGGGCGCTCGACAGTCTCGCCGCGGCCGAGGTAACACGTGGCGATGTTTTGGCACGGGTTCGACAACTCAACGCCATCAAAAACAGAAAAGCACTGAACGCAAATCAACCAACCCTAGATCTCTCGGTTCTTGAGTCTCTACCCACAGGAAACCCCGACAGCTCAAAGCAAGCTCGCGTTCAGGCCGAGCTATCAATCCTCAAGATGGATGTCAGCGAACATGTGCTCGAACTTTACCGACCGATGCTAGACGAAATGGGTGTGCTGCGAAGCGATGAACTGGTTAACCTGAGAAGCAAGACCGAGGTGTTAGTGGCTGGAGTGCGTGTGGCCACGCAAACTCCGCCGATGAGATCGGGTAAACGCGTTGTGTTTGTCACGCTCGATGACGGAGTTGGTTGCAGCGACAGCACCTTCTTCGACGAAGCGCAGTCTCGGTGCAGCCACATTTTGTTCAACACCAGGCTGCTGGTCATCGCGGGCAAGACCCGAAGAACGGGCGTTCGCGGCGTATCGCTGATGGCAGAAAATGCATGGGACATCAAAGAACTCTGGGAACAGTGGATCAATAAAAAGAAAACTCCCCTGGCCGGTTGACCAAGGGAGTTTTCGAGACGAGGTTAGTCGCGATTGAAGATGGCTAGCAAACGAAGAATCTCAACGTAGAGCCAGATGAGCGAAGCGGTGAGGCCAAAAGCCGCGCGCCACTCGTTTTCGACCGGAAGACCCTCGCGAACACCAACAACAATTGCCTCAAAGTCGAGGTTCAAAGTGAAGGCAGCAAGCGCGACGCCAACAAGAGCAATAATCCAGCCAAAGCCGGTTCCATAAGCTCCAGCCGAGCTGGTCACAAGCGAAACCACGAAATTGATTAGAGCAAAAGCAAGGTAGCCCATCATGGCAAAGGTCATAACTCGAGTGAATCGAGCGTTTACCTTGATCCAGCCGAAACGGTAGGCCGCAAACATGGCACCGGCAGTCGCAAGCGTGGCTAGAACTGCATTCTGAGCGATACCCGGATACATCGCCTCGAACACCAAGGTGAGGCCACCCAAAAAGACGCCCTGTGCGGCGGCATATGCAACATAGAGAGCCGGGCGAACCTTTTTACCGAAGGTAGCAACCAAGCCGAGAACTAGGCCGACGATTGCTGCTGGCAGAATGAGCGCGGTTAGCTGCATGAACCAAGTAGCCCCAGCTGAGGCAAGAAGAACCAGGAACATGCCGAAAACCTTTGCGGCAGTTCCTTCGACAGTCATCTTTGCGGTCGAAGTAATTTTTGCGAACTCGGCGTCGACGGCCTCTTGAGGAATGTCAAGGCGCGCTTGCTCTACTCCGGTTTGCATTGCCCGGTTGAACATGGGGTTGTGAGAGATAGACATGGTTACCTTTCTTGGCCTGAATGTACGACCTAAAGACTAGACGAGTTCGCTGTGAATTCGCTGAACATGCGATGGTGCAATAACGTGCCCATCGGGGTGAACCATGAGAGTGACGCTGGCACCCAAACCTTCAAACTCAGCAATCATTTCGGCGGTCTTTTCTGGTGGAGAGTAGGCATCAACCGCACCGTTCGCTATCCAAACTCGCTTGCCAGATAGATTAGGCAGCTTTTTTCCGAATGGAGTCTTCACAAACGACTTGGTCGTTCCAAATGCGATTACGCCGGCAAGCGATTCTGGATGCAGCAGAAGCATCGAACCGGCTGCGTTTGCACCATTCGAGAAACCCAAGGCGTAAACATTATTGGCATCGAAACCATATTCACCACTCGCCGCCCACAAAAACTCGGCCAACTCATCGGCGTTTTGCTTTATAGCCAACTCGTCAAAACTGCCGTCATCAAAGCGCATGAAATAACGGTTCATGCCAAATGCCCTAACCAAACCACGAGGCGAAAGCAAATTCGCCTCGGGATCAATGAGTCGCCCAAGGCTAAGAAGGTCTCGCTCATCCGCGCCGGTTCCATGGAGCAAAAGCAAGGTTCTTGCAGTGGCTACATTTTCGCTTGGTTGCCATACATGCGGCCTCGAAAGGTCTTTTGGATTTACAGCCATTAGTTCACCTCGAAAGATCGTTTCGCCAAACCCATGAAGTACCCATCGATTTTGGTGTCAATCGCAGCGTCTGGTCGGGTGGCTGCGCCAAGCGAGATGAAGAGCGGAGTGAAGTGCTCAACTGTAGGGTGAGCGTAAGGCATGCCGGGAGCTCTGTTTCGGTAGTCAATCAAAGTGTCGAGGTCGCCTTCGGCAAGTGCCTCGGCCGCCCAGAGGTCGAAATCAGAAGACCAACCTGGCGCCATGGCATCCGTTCGCCAATCACGAATGTAAGGAAGACCGTGGGTCATAAAGCCCGACCCAATGACCAAAACACCCTCTTCGCGAAGAGACCGCAACCTTGCACCGAGACCAAGCAACCTAACCGGGTCATGAGTTGGCATCGACAACTGCAAAACAGGGATGTCTGCGTCTGGGTACATTACCCGAAGCGGCACCCAGGCGCCGTGGTCGAGGCCACGTGACGAGTGCTGGTGCAGCGGCTCGTTGTCGGGCATCACCTTGGCCACCAGATCCCCAAGCCACGAAGCATCCGGAGTGTTGTAGGTCATTTGATAGAACTTGGGGTCGAAACCGCCGAAGTCATAGATGAGAGGCGTGTTTGCTGCCGTCGATGAAATCGAGATTGGGGCACTCTCCCAGTGCGCTGAAACAATCAAAATCGCTTTCGGCTTTGGCATCGTTTTGGCCCAGTCGGCGAGCTGGCTCACCCAAAGATCGTCGTCCAGCAACATGGGAGCGCCATGAGAAAGGTACAGGGCCGGAAAGTCAAAAACCGTCATGAGTTAAGTAAACACCCACTTGACAATATTATTCCGCTTTTGACAGAAACTCGTCCAAAACCTGAGCCGTTGCAGAACAACCAGACCTTGTCACACCGGCATCCATGTAGTCAAGAAGCTGATCGAGAGTTCGAACACCACCAGAAGACTTAACCTTTAGGCGATCGCCAACGGTTGCCTTCATCAACTTCACGTTGTGCAGCGTGGCACCTTCGATCGCGAAACCAGTCGAAGTCTTGACATAGTCGCCGCCAGCTCGTTCGGTGAGTTCGCAAGCTTTAACAATTAGCTCATCATTCAAGAAGGCCGTTTCAAAGATGACCTTGACCGAGGCGCCGCGAGCATGTGACACGTCGACTACCGCACGGATGTCGGCCTCAACATAGTCATAGTCGCCCGATAACAGCGCAGAAACGTTTAGAACCATGTCGATCTCGGTAGCCCCGTTTGCAATGGCGTCCTGGGCCTCAAATGCCTTGGTGGCAGTGGTTGAGCTTCCATGAGGAAAACCAATAACTGTGCAAACCGCGACCGAACTGCCAGCAAGAAGCCCAGCCGCCCTCGCAACATCCATGGGCCTTATGCAATACGAGGCCGTTTCGTATTTGAGCGCCAATTCTGCCCCTGCAAGAACATCTGCGTAGGTGAAATCTGGCTTCAAAATCGAGTGGTCGATGGTCTTTGCAACTTGTTGCAGCGTGTAGCCACGATAGGTCTTGCTCATGCTCTCAGTCTAAGTCGCTTGAGATGTTTTATCTTTGGAGCATGCGCATAACTGTCAGAGTAAAGCCTGGATCAAAGAAGGGGCCTCTTGTTGAGGTGACGCCCGAGGGTTTGACGGTATTCATTCAGCAACGTGCTGTCGACGGGGCCGCCAACGAGGCGTTAATGCAGGTATTGGCAAAGCACTTTGGAACCGCGAAGGCAAACATTGAAATTGAATCTGGATTCACATCGAGAATCAAGCGCGTGAAGGTGAACTCTTAAACCGAAAGAGACCACCATTCGGTGATCTCTTTTTCGGTGGACCTAAGGGGATTTGAACCCCTGACCCCCTGCATGCCATGCAGGTGCGCTACCAGCTGCGCCATAGGCCCGGATGTTGCCAAGGCAACCCCAATAGTTTACATGAAAGTTTTAGTTGTTGGAAACTACTTCTAGTTTCACAACCGGCTGATCGCTGTATAGACGCTCAAGCGAGTAGTACATGCGATCTTCTTCGTGCATGACGTGACAAATCACATTGCCAAAATCAAGCAGCACCCAACGACCAGTGCTTTTACCTTCACGGTGCAACAACTTGAAACCGTTCTTCAGCATCTCTTCTTCGATGCCGTCAGAAATTGCGCTTACTTGGCGCTCACTTCGGCCCGATGCCAAAAGAAAAATGTCGGTCAACGGCATAACTGCGGTCACATCAAGTGCGACTAAATTCTCGGCAAGTTTGTCTGAGGCTGCCGATGCCGCAATGTTTGCCTCTTGAATAGCTTTTGCTGATGCAGTCACAATTTCCTTTTGGATTAGTTGAAGATACCAAGCATATACGCTGCGAGCAGCAGACCGCCCACACCAACCAAAATGACCGAACTCAAAACCGCTCTGTGCAGCTGGTGAAACAGACTGTTCGTAGCCTGTGGCACCAGGTTCAGTGAATCAACTTCGATCATCCAGGCATTGGCAGCCACCGGCTGAACATTCGAAACATATCCTTCGGCCGCCGCAAGATTCATGGCATCATCGGACTCGCGTGCGGTTTTGACAACATCCAGTTCACCCGTTTCAGGGTTGATAAATGGCAGGTGGACGCTGCCGGTTTTGGGTTCGCTCCCCAAGCCCAGCATGATGTTGAATGTCGGAGCGGTGTCAGAGGCAGAAATGACAATCTCGGAGGTTTTTGGAGCATCTTCGTCAACAAATGGCACCACCAATTGCGAAGGTTTGGCTTGCAGAGTCGGTGTCGGGTTTCGCTCTGCATGACGGATTGAACGTCGAGACCCTTCGACAGACTGTTTGTCAACCGCAGCTACATAGGGGGAATCGAAAACTTGCGGCGCTGCGCCAGCCGATTGCTCGGCAGCCCTCAACTCGCGTCTAGTAGGAAATTGGTTCACTCTTGCCCCGAATACAAACCGTGCTCGCGAATGTAGCCTAAGACCTTCGCAGGTACTTTCAGACCCGGGTCACCAGACTTTTCGAGTCGATGGCGAATGTCTGTGGATGAAATGTCTAAGGCATCGATAACCAAAGACGAATGCAAATAATTTGACTGCATGCCACTTTCGGCAAACTCATACCCCGGGCGACTTAGCACCACAAATTCTGCGAGCTCGGCCAGCTTTTGAGATTCTTTCCATGTAGAGATCGACTGAAAGGCATCTACGCCAAGCAAAAAATATAGTTTCGCCTCTGGGTGCTGGCGAGAAAATGACTGCAGTGTGTCAATCGTGAAAGTGGGCGATCCACGGTCAATGTCGACTCTGCTGATTTTGAACTTGGGTTCGTCGGCAATTGCCAGCTGAACCATGTCGGCTCGTTGCTGACCCGAAGCGGAATGATGTTTTGCCAATGATGACCAGGTCGGCACAAAGTAGATTATGTCGAGGTTGAGAGCAGTTAGGGCCGCTCGAGCGGCCACCAGATGCCCATTGTGGATCGGGTCAAACGTGCCACCGAAAATACCGAGACGCAGAGGGCTCATCTGAGACAACCGCTCGGCCAGATTTAGTGGTGAGAGTTTGAACTGCTGGTCTTGTGGTCGTGACGGTTAGCCACGTCGCGGTATGACCAGGTTACGGCTGCAAGCAGAACGAATACGCCGATAGCAATGATGCCGAAGACAACAGACGGGAATGGCAAGGTTACGAAAGCCTCGCCTTCGGTTGCGTTTGCAAGAATCGCGTTCATTTTTCTCCTAAGAACAGTTCAAGAATAGCCCAGAACTCGACTCGTTTAGCCCCTAATTTGACCTGAGCCGCGAACCAACCATTTGGTGCTAGTCAATTCGGGTAAACCCATCGGGCCACGAGCGTGAAGTTTTTGAGTTGAAATGCCGACCTCTGCACCGAAACCAAACTCACCACCGTCGGTGAAGCGCGTCGAGGCGTTAACCATCACTGCGGCCGAGTCGACCTCGGCCAAGAATCGCTCCGCATTCTCAACGTTCTCGGTAATGATTGCCTCCGTGTGCTTGGTTGAGTATTTCTCGATGTGAGCTAACGCCTCGTCTAGATCTTTGACTACCTTCACAGCGATATCCAGATCGTGATACTCCATACCCCAGTCCTCTTCGATGGCTGGAACAGCCGCGAAAAAATTGGCCTGGGTTGCTTCGTCACCATGGATGGTTACGCCACCCTCCGCGAGTTTGTCTAGGACCGCCGGCAGAATGCGCTCGACAGCCGCCTCGTGAATCAAAAGGGTTTCGGCCGCGTTGCACACGCTCGGTCGCTGAACCTTGGCGTTGAACACGATGTCGACCGACCAATCGAGTCGCGCTGTTTCGTCGATAAAAATGTGCACAACTCCATCGCCGGTTTGGATGACAGGAACCTTGGCTTCGGTCACAACTTGCTTGATGAGACCAGCGCCACCACGAGGAATAAGCACGTCGATTAGTCCAACCGCCTGCATCATCACAACGCCGCCATCGCGACCAAATTCATCAACGGTTTGCACGGCATCGCGGTCGAGACCGGCTAGCGACAGAGCATCTTGCAGCAGAGCAACCAGCACCTTGTTAGTCTGTTCGGCGGCGCTGCCACCTCGAAGAACGACAGCGTTTCCGCTCTTTATGGCAAGAACCGCGATATCAACGGTTACGTTGGGGCGCGCCTCATAAATCACACCAACAACACCTAGCGGAACTCGAACCTGGCTGAGCTTTAGGGCGTTGGGCAAGCTCATGCCTCTGACTACATCACCGATTGGGTCCGGCAGCGAAATGATCTTGGCCGCAGCATCGGCGATATCTTGGATGCGCTCGGTGGTTAGCCGCAGCCGGTCTTGAAGGCTTTCAGTCATGCCATCGGCAACACCACGATCTAAATCACGCTGGTTGGCAGCGATGATTTCACTAGCGCGGGCAGGCAAAAGCAATGAAATCTGCTTGAGAACTTCGTTCTTTTGAATGGTCGAGGCCTGCGCTAGAGCCTTGGATGCGGCCTTGGCTAGTGCAATCTTGTCTAATGCCGTGCTCATGATTTAAACCCTATCCAAGAAGAAGTGATTAGTTTTCTTTTGCGGCAAACCAGGTGCCAACCTGAGCACCGTCGAGCGCACTGGCAACCAAATCGGTGCTGGTGAGCAACACCGGAACACCAGCTTCGGTGGCAACGCGAGCAGCCTGAACCTTGGTAACTGCGCCGCCAGTGCCAACTGAAGTGCTGCTGCCTCCCACTTCGATGGCATCGAGATTCTCGCCGAAAGCCACGCGCTCAATACGCTTGGCACCGGGCTTGATTGGTGGCATGTCGTATAAGGAGTCAATGTCGCTAAGCAAGACCAGCGCATCGGCTTCGACGAGCACAGCCACGAGGGCTGCCAGTCGATCGTTGTCACCAAAG
>JBEGKM010000001.1:0-53429 GCA_041184065.1 Actinomycetota bacterium | reverse complement strand
TTGCCACGGATGCTCGCAAGGCATTTTGGTCAACTGGGTTCGCGGGCGGATTCACCACTCTAAGCGGTGTGGCGATCTGGTTGGTGATTGCCGAAGAGCTCAGCGGAGCCGGCATCGCCCTGATTGCCTTGCAAATCGTACTTGGCTTGGATGCCTATTGGCTTGCCAGACGTGCTGCCAAAAGGCGGGGTCGAGCATGAGCGGGTCAACCTTAATTCTGGCGGTCGCGGTGATGGTGGCCGGAGGCTTAGGAGCCGTATTGCGACTCGTGATGGGCAAGTGGGTTGGAATATTGCCCTGGGGGATCTTGGTAGCCAACACGGTGGCATCGCTTGTTGCCGCCTTTGCGGTGAGCGCCACGACAACCATCAGCGTCGAATTTGAGAGCGTCCTTGTGGTTGGGCTAGCCGGTGGCCTATCAACATTCAGTTCGTTTGCTGGCCAAACGGTCGACTATTTCAGACGTGGTCGAATCGCCCAGGGTCTTAGCAACATCGCACTCAATATGGTCTTTGTTTGCACAGCTGTGATGCTTGGGCTTTGGCTTGCTGCCATTCTGCTAAAATAGGCGCAGGTTTTCAGTTGCTCTTGCAACACACTTCTATGACTTTCCCGCAGTAGTTTGCGGCCGAGAACGTTAGGGGGTCTCGCCATGGGGCGTGGCCGTCAAAAGGCAAAGCACACCAAGGTTGCCCGCGAGCTGAAGTATTTCAGCCCAAACACCGACCTAAACGCGCTTGAAAAAGAGATCGGTCACATCGAACCGACCCACACAAACGCAACCGGCATCGATGCCGAGCCCGAATACGAAGACAAATGGGCCGACATGTATGACGATGAAGACGGCGAAGAAGACGAAGAGTCTAAGTAGTCTAAATATTTAGAAAATCCCTCGGTCAAGGCCGAGGGATTTTTCTTTAGGTTCTGATCTCTTCCCTAGCGGTTAGAGATTGCTACCTGTTCGTTTCGTGCAACAACCTTGACGCGTTCACGTTCAACGCCATCGAAGGCCGCGCCGAGTGAAAGCTCGTGCTGGTTTAGTTTTAGCCAGCCAGCCCAGTCGGTGAATTCAACTCCGCGCGCCTTGAGCTCGTTGATCATTGAGTCGAGCTCGCCGTTAGCTGGGTCGGCCAACGAATCGAGGTCGGCGATGAGGTTCTCAATTGTCTCCATAGCGTCGCTCTTGGTGTGACCGATCAAACCAACCGGGCCACGCTTAATCCAGCCAGTCGCATAGAGCCCGGCAACAGGGGCACCCGAGTCGTCAACCACTCGTCCACCCTGGTTTCGAATCACGCCAAATTTGTCATCGAAAGGTACTTCAGGCAGTTCGCTGCCAAAGTAACCAATCGCTCGATAGACCGCCTGAAGTGGGTAGTTTGCAAAAATGCCGGTGCCGCGAACCTGACCATTTTCGGTCAGTTCAGTGCGCTCAAACTTCATACCCGCTACTTTGCCGTTGCCATCACCGATGATTTCGGCTGGGCTCGAGAAGAAATGCAGGTGCAGGCGGCGGCTCGCGCCGGTTAGCTCACGGTCACGCCAAGATTCAATCACTCGCGCCATAACCTTGTGCTGGTTGGTCACACCTTCTGCGTCTTCGTCAAACCAGCCATCAGGAAAGTCTTCGTCGTAGAGCACGATGTCGACGTCTTCGACTTCGCCAAGTTCACGAAGCTCGATTGGTGTGAACTTTATTTGGGCCGGGCCACGGCGACCAAACACGTGCACATCGGTCACTGGCGAGGCCTTGAGGCCCTCATAGACGTTGTCGGGAATGTCGGTGGTCAAAAGGTCGTCGGCGTGCTTGGCCAGCATACGAGCAACGTCGAGTGCCACGTTGCCATTGCCAAGAACTGCAACCTGCGCGGCCTCGAGTGGCCAGGTGCGGGGCACATCGGGGTGGCCATCAAACCACGAAACGAAGTCTGCCGCGCCATAGCTGCCATCCAGGTCAACACCCGGAATGTTCAGTTGGGCATCTTTGATTGCACCGGTGGCAAAAATAACCGCGTGATAGTGGTCTTTGATGTCGGCAAGGGTGATGTCTTTGCCGAAGGTAACGTTGCCAAAGAAACGAATTTTGCCATCGTTTAGCATCTCGTGAAGTGAGTTGACGATGCCTTTGATTCGCGGGTGATCCGGTGCGACTCCATAGCGAATCAGGCCATAAGGGGCTGGCAGGGTATCAAACAGATCGATCGCCACATCTGGGTGCTTGTTGGCCAAGATGTTACCCGCATAGATGCCGGCAGGGCCAGCACCGATGATTGCGACGCGCAAGATTTTGCTCATTATGAGGTGGGAGCCTTTCGGATTACCGAATTACTAAATTACCCGATAAGTGAGCTAGTGTGCGCCAGACGCAGCCATCGGAGCACCCTCGCCAGCAGCCTCCGCTTGAGCAATCAGTTTCTTTGAGTCTTCAAGCCAAAAAGCCATAGCTACGGCCACAACCGAAATTATTGCGCCAACCAAGAATGCTGCGTGAACGCCGGCAGCAACCGATTCTTGTGCGGTAGCGCCCGCTTTGGTGGCAGCCAGGCCCTGAATCGTAAGAATTGTGATGAACAAGGCGGTGCCCGCGGCACCGAATACCTGCTGGGTCGCACCGGTGATAGAGCTTCCGTGCGAATACTGATGCATTGGAACCCGCATCATCGAGACCGAAAAGAGGGGTGTAAACATGAAGCCGAGCGAGATCATGAGCGCCGAGTTTGCAATCAAAACCTCTACAAAGCTGGTTTGCGCATCGAAGGTGGCCATGTACCAAATCGCCGCCGAGACACCAAATGAGCTTGGAATCAGCAGCTTTCGAGAACCCACCTTGTCGAACAGCCGCCCAATGACAGGGCTCAGCAAGCCCATGGCTAAACCACCTGGCAACAGAATAAAGCCGGTCTCGAGCGGCGTCATGCCAAGCGACTGCTGAACATAGATCGGCACCAAAATTCCAATGCCAAATAGATACAGCATGGCGATTGCCATAAGACCAAGCGAAACCGCGTATGACTTGACCTTGAAAATTGTTAGATCAAGAAAAGCCTTGCCCTGCTTCTCAAGGCGCAACTGACGCAGCACGAAGTAGACCATCACGCCTGCACCAATCAGGGTTGGAATCCAAGGTGAGAATTCGACAGTGCCTCGAGCAGCCTCGGCAAAGCTTGACAGGCCATAGATTAGGCCAGCGAATGCAACCGCTGAAAGCAGAACCGAGAATATGTCTAGCTTTGCCTTTTCGTGATCGCCAAGCGAAACAATCTTGCGACCTCCCCCGATGCAAGCAAAAACGGCGATTGGCAAAATTAGCCAAAACAACCATCTCCAACCAAAGAAGTTGAGAATCAGGCCCGAAACCGCTGGGCCAAGAGCTGGTGCCACCGACATCACGATTCCAATGTTTCCCATCACGCGACCGCGAAGGTTAATTGGAACCAAAACCATCATGGTTGTGATCATCAAAGGAAACATGACAGCGGTGCCGGCCGCCTGAAGAATGCGGGCGCTCAGCAGAATTTCGAAGGTTGGGGCTAGCCCGCCAACCAGGGTTCCAACCGAGAAAATGGCAGTTGCCCAAACGTATAGGCGGCGGGTGCTGAAGCGCAGTTGCAGCCAACCCATGGTTGGAATGATGGTGGCCATGGTTAGCAAGAACGCCGTGTTTAGCCACTGGCCGGTGCTTGGCTGAATGTTTAGGTCAGCCATGATCTGCGGCAGAGCCACACCGAGAATGGTCTCGTTGAGGTTCGTCACAAAGGCTGCACCCAGCAAAATTGTGATGATGACGAAGCTCGAGTGCGGCAGCTTTTCAAGCACCGGGGGCTGCGAAGGCGCGACAGAATCTGCTGGTTTTTGTTGAGACATGTCTCGAGCCTAACTTTGATGCCATGGGCCACACGGCAAGGAATTGAACTTACAGGTATCGCTTAGCGAACACCGGCCGCATGCATCTCTAGTTTGGCATACAGGTCTTCGAGCAAGAGTCGAGAATCTACCCGGGTGAAGACACGCAGGTCTCGGCCTGCGGGGTTTTCTTCATAGAGTCCCGAGTCGAGAATGTTTGGGCAAGGCTTGGTTACCCATGCGCTCGATGCAGTGTCGGGCTGAAAACTTGCCTGCAGAGCCGAAGCCAGAACGAGAGGGCTATCGCCGAGTATGTAAACCTCTCCGGTTGACATTCCAAATCCGGCAACCAGGTTGGAAACCTGGCCGAGGCTGTCGAAGAGGTGACGGCCAAGTTCTCCTTGACTTCGCATGCGAACGTAGAGTTCGGCTCGACTTGCCATGACCTGACGATAGGTGTCGCGGGCAAACTGCCAAATTTTCAAATTCGAGTCGTTAAAAACAACCTGACCAGCAATTGGGTCGATGTGCAGGTTGTACTCCATGTCGGTGCCCTCTGGTGGGGCTTTGGCCAGGCCGGTGTGCTCGTGACCGCCAATCCACACCACTGTCAATCGCTCGGCAATTCTTGGTTCGATCAACCAGGCTGATGCGATTTCGGTCAGGCTGGCGCCGCAAACCACCAATAGTGGAAGATCGGTGTCATCGCGCATTGCTTCGCGAATGATTGCCTGCACTCCTGCTGAATCGTTGGGAGTTTTGCGATCGGCCAAAGGCGGAATCGCACCCTTGAGGACTGGCACTTTTCCTGTCAGACCACATAAGTCCACAATTTTTTCGGCAGCAGCCACGGCTTCGGCAGGTGTGTCATCAGAGGCACCCCACGGGTCGCCAAGTCTTAGGTGGGTGCCAATTACTGCGACAGTGTCGGTGCTTGGGCTAAGCAGCTCTTGAGCTAGTTGAACCAGGCCGTCTGGATCGCCCGAATAGTCGTTGTCGGTGATTACTCGATATCTCGGGGCAATCAGATCAACTGACCAGGGTTCAACCGACATCTACTGTGCAACCTCTTCGTATGAATGTGCTGTCAATTGACCCTGCACCGAATATAAGCCAAACACGCGGCCGGTGAACGAGCAGGTGACTTCGGCTGAAAGGTAGCGCCCATCAAAACTTGCCACGATAACCTCGGCACCTGCGGCGTCTAGATAGCCGAGGCGAACGATGTCAGAGGTTTGCATCGACGGAAAATCTTTGCCCTCTGGCTGGTCAAGTTTGGCAAACAAAGTAATCGAGTCACCGGCAGGTTTGGCAACGACAAATTCTTGGGTTGTGTAAGAGAGCACCGAACGAGCGATGATCTTTTCACCCGAAACTTCGATGTCATAATGCGCCGCTTCGTCATAGCGAAGTGTCAATCCGCCCACGCCCTCAACACTTACATTGGCTCGCACAATTCCGTCGAGGCGGCGTTGGCGGCGACCAATAAATGCCGGCGCTTCGTGGTCTAGGCCTCGACCTTCACCCTTGATCACTAGGCTGCCAGATGCAGTTGACGACATCGACGATGCAAGACGGCGAATGGCTAGCCACTCACCACCAAGCTCTGGCGCTGAAAAGTCATCCTTGAATTCGGGAGCCGGCAAAACGTCATTTAGCTCAATCGGCTCAATCACCGGCCAACCATCGACCCAGGTCACATTGCTGGCGAAGGTTTCGCGGCCCAGCGATGAGAACGCGCGGGTCATGCCACGGGTGCGCATGCCAAGGCAAACCACAGCCCAACCGCCATCTGGAGTCTGAACCAAGTCTCCGTGACCGGTGTTTTGAACCGGGCGTGAGGTGCTTCGAGCACTCAAAATTGGGTTGTTCGGAGCGCCCTCAAACGGGCCTTCTGGCGAATCCCCGCGAGCGATAGAAATTCCGTGACCGCGCTCGGTTCCGCCCTCGGCAATCATTAGATACCAAACGCCGTCTATCTCATAAAGGTGGGGGGCCTCCGGAAACATGAGCCCGGTTCCCTTCCACATGCTGCGCGGCTCCTCGAGCTTTTTGCCGGTGGCTAGGTCGATTCGAACCTGCTGAATTCCAAGGTGCTTGCCCATTTCGGAGCCGTGCATGATGAGCCCCGAGAAGGTCATGTAGCAGGTGCCATCAGCCGTCCAGGCTAGGTCAGGGTCAATGCCGTCAACATCTGTGACGATGCCGTCGGACCATGGGCCTTCGGGCTTATCGGCTGTGAAAATCATGGTTCCGCGACCCATGGCATCGGTGATCACAACGTAAAAAATGCCATCGTGATAACGAATGGTCGGGGCCCAAGCGCCTCCGCCGGTCGGCACACCCTTCATCTGAAACTGACCCTCGCGAGTAACCACGTGAGAGAGCAAGGTCCAGTTGACCAAGTCGGTCGAGTGATAGATCGGAACGCCCGGCAGGTATTCGAACGTCGAGGTGGCAAGGTAGTAATCTTCGCCTACTCGAACAATTGATGGGTCTGGGTTGAAACCAGGAATTAGCGGGTTAGGCAGCTTCACCGGCGTTAGTTCATCACTACGTTGAATGAAACCGGAAGGTCATTTACGTTTGACCCAATGTGAAGAGTGAACTCTCCTGACTCATAGTTCCAACCGTTGTTGTAGTCGGCAAATTCGCGTCCGCGAATGGTGATTGCCGCGGTCTTGGTTTCACCGGCTGCAGCGTGAACCTCGGCAAAGCCAACCAACCAGCGAACTGGGCGGTCTACATATGATTCTTTGCGCTCTGCATAAACCTGAACGATGTGCTTGCCTGCGCGGTCACCGGTGTTCTTGACCTCAACCGAAAGCTCGAGGTTCTTGGTTTCCGAAACCTGGTTTCCACCGGATACAGAAACTACCTGCCAGGTGGTGTAACCCAAACCATAGCCAAAGTCGTATGCCGGCTTAGCGCCAGCCTTCAACCAGGCACGGTAACCAATGTGGATGCCTTCTTCGTAGATGACCTGGTGGTTGGCATCTGGGGTGCAGTTTAGAACAGGAACCGAAGCTTCTGATGCCGGCCAAGTGGTCGGCAGACGGCCACCAGGCTCGCTGGCGCCGGTGAGCATGTCAACAAGCGCGTTGCCCATTTGCTCGCCGCCAAAGTAAGAAACCAGTACGGCCTTTACATCTTTGCGCCAAGGCATAAGAACCGGCGAACCGGAGTTCACGATCACGATGGTGTTCGGGTTAGCGCCAACTACCGCAGAAACCAACTCATCTTGGCGGCCAGGCAGCTTTAGATCTTTTCGGTCAAAGCCCTCTGACTCAACCTGAGCATTGGTGCCAACCACGACGATTGCTAACTCGGCTGCCTTTGCCGCTTCAACTGCCTCGGCAATCATGGCCGCTTCGTTTGAACGATCGGTTTCAAAACCAAAAATGAAGCTCTGAGCCGACGCAGCCAATCCTTCGCGGCCGTGCAGGTCAACGATGATGTCGATTGCCACCGAACGACCGGCAACGAAGTCAATTGACGATGAGGTGAACGGAGGGTCCATCAAAGCTGTGAAAATATCTGAAGTCTCAGGAGTCAACTTGGCGTCGAGCACGAGTTGCCCGTCAAGCTCAACCTTGACCGGCTGAACCGAGGCAAAGCCAAACAGCGCAGTCTCTGAAACGGCTGGAGTGTAGACGGTGCGAAGTCGCAAGCCACGTGACTCTTCGACCGGCGCCTGGCTGCCCAACCAGGTGAGGTTGCTAGCTAGGCGCTCTTCGGTGAACAGGATTTCACCAGACTCGCTCAAGAATTCAACATGCACGCCGGGGTTTCCCGTTATCGGGTTCTTGATTTGAGGCTTTGGCAGCTCGGCGATGCCGCGCTGAACTACTGCACCAACCGAATATGTGAGCTTGTCGCCCAGCAACTCAGCCAAGGCATCGAGTGGGGTGACAACGACCTCTGGCAAGGTGGTTGCAGAACCGCCACCCTGGGTGCGAGCAGCCTTAGCGTTGTGGCCAATCAAAGCCACGCTTGCCTTCGACGCTAGGTCTGCGATTGGCAAAATGCCGTCGTTTTCAAGAAGAACTGCGCCCTCCGAAGCCGCGCGGCGAGCAAAAGCGCGACCCTCGGCGGCGATGTTGTTGTGACGGGCAGGTTGAGCCGGAGTTGCACCGTCGGCGCCAATTGCGCCAACTCGAACAGCCAACAGAATCAAACGCGCAATCTTGCGGTCAATTGTTGACTCGTCGATTTCTCCGTTGCGAACGGCTGCCACGAGCGCGTCGCCCCACGGGCCAATTGGGCCAGGCATCACAAGGTCTTGCTCGGCTTTTGCACTCTCGAGCGAACGAACCGCAGTCCAGTCGCTGATTACTACACCGTCGAATCCCCATTCGGTGCGCAGTGGAGTGTTGAGCAAGTCGTTTTCGGTCGCCGTGGTGCCGTTGATTCGGTTGTATGAGCTCATGATTGTCCATGCGCCACCTTCCACAACCGCGTCTTCGAATGGGCGCAGGTAAAGCTCGCGCAGAGTGCGCTCATCAACAACTACATCTACGGTGTAGCGGTCGGTCTCAAAGTCGTTGGCAACATAGTGCTTAGGACAAGCACCCTTGCCAAGTGCCTGCATGCCCTTGGTGTAAGAGGTTGCTAGCGCTCCGGTTAGCATGGCATCTTCGCTCAAGCACTCAAAGTGGCGGCCACCGAGTGGGCTGCGGTGCAGGTTGATGGTTGGGCCAAGCACAACGTCAACGCCCTTGCGGGCAGCTTCGCGAGCCAGCGTGCGGCCATATTCTGCAGCCAACTCCAGGCTCCAAGATGAACCAAGTGCAGTCGCGCTTGGCAGGTTCAGCGAGTTGTCGCGCTCATCCCAGAATTCACCGCGAACGCCCGATGGGCCGTCAGACAGCAACAGGTTTCGCAGTCCAATTGACTCAAGCGGAACTGTGTTCCAGAAGTCGCGACCGGTTAGCAGTGCGACCTTCTCTTCGAGGGTCAACTTTGCAGTTAGCTCGTCTACTCTGGCGGCTAGGTTTGACATTATTTTGCTGCTTTCTTCTTGTGTTCTGAAATCAGATCGCGGTACCAGTAGGCACTTTGCTTGGGAATTCTCTTTTGAGTCGGGTAGTCGACATAAACCAAACCGAAGCGCATGTTGTAGCCCTCGGCCCATTCAAAGTTGTCCATGAACGACCAGGCCATATAGCCGGCCATCGGCACTCCGTCTTTTGCGGCTTCGGCAATCGCGCCAATGTAGCCGTTTAGATAATCGATTCGGTGCGGGTCGTTAACTTGACCCTCAGGGTTTGCATAGTCGCTCAGGCAAATGCCGTTTTCAGTGATGTAAATCGGCAGGTCTGAATACTCTCGGTTGATGCGTCGAACGATGTTACCGATTGCATAAGGGGTGTTTGGCCAGTTCCAGGCTGATTGCTCGTTTGGCTCTGCCTGACCCATGCCGATTCCATCAGGCGCATTCTCATCGGCCGAGGCAATCATGTTGTGATAGTGGTTCACACCAATAAAGTCGTTCGGTGCACTGATGATCGCAAGGTCACCAGGCTGAACGAGTGCGCCCTCTATTTCGCCAGCGTTCAACCCGTCAGCTTCAAAAACCGCGATTACGTCTTCGCTGTATGCGCCCTTATAAAGCGGCTCTAAAAACAGTTTGTTCATGCGCACATCGAGCTTGGCAGCAGCAGCCTGGTCGGCGGCAGAATCGGTTTTTGCCGAAACGTTGCCGTGAATGTTTGTGATACCAACGCGCAGCTGCGGTGCCTTATTGCGGAACTCGGCAAGCGCCAAACCATGGGCTAAAAGCGTGTGATGTGCTGCACGAATCGCGAGCTTGTCATCTTTGAAACCTGGTGCTTGCATTCCCCAGCTGTGGCCGAGGAATGCAACGCACCAAGCCTCGTTGATGGTGATCCAATCTGCTGCTAGGTCAGCAAATTCATCGATCAACAATGCCGAATATTCGGCAAACCTGTATGCGGTTTCGCGCGCAGGCCAGCCGCCTTTATCTTGCAGAGCCTGCGGCAGATCCCAGTGGTAAATGGTGACAAACGGCTTGATGCCGCGGTCACGGCATCCCTGCAGGATGTCACGATAGAACTGAACGCCCTCAGGGTTCAGCGGCCCTTCACCAGTCGGCTGCAAACGAACCCAAGAGAAATTGAGGCGATAAGCCTGTAGACCAAGACTTTGCATGAGGTCGAGATCTTCGGCCCAGCGGTGATAGTGATCGCAGGCGATGTCGCCGGTGTCGCCGTGCAGGGTCTTGCCCTCGGTGTGAGAGAAGGTGTCCCAGATGCTTATGCCTCGACCACCCTCGTGAACGCCACCCTCAATTTGGTATGCAGCAGTGGCAACGCCAAACACAAAGTCAGCAGGCAGGGAAGAAATGTCTGCCTGCGACTTTGAGTGCTTGAACATGCGGCGGCTTTCTGAAAAAGGTTTGGACAGAACTTAAATCTGGCCAGCGGCCATCATGCGACGACGTTCTTCGCGACGCGCAGTCTGCTCGACCGGGTTTGGAACCGGAGCAGCCATCATCAAGCGCTTTGTGTAAGGGTGCTGAGGGTCTTGCGTAACCTGCTCACCCTGACCCCACTCGACGATCTCGCCCTGGTACATCACAGCAACACGGTGGCTGAGGTGGCGAACAACCGCTAGGTCGTGAGAGATGAATAGATAGGCAACGCCGGTGCGCTCTTGAATCTCAAGGAACAAATCAAGAACCTTGGCCTGAGTGGTTAGGTCAAGTGCCGAAACCGGCTCGTCGCAAACGATCAACTTTGGGTCAAGAGCAAGCGCGCGAGCAATTGCGATGCGCTGACGCTGACCACCCGAGAACTCACGAGGTCGGCGATCTGCGGCATCGGCAGGCAAGCCAACCGAGTCAAGCAGTTCACGAACGCGCTTGTTTGCATCGCTCTTCGACCAGTCGCGAACCAACATTGGCTCGGTCAAAATCTGCTCAATCGACATCGATGGGTTCAGCGACGAATAAGGGTCTTGAAAGACAACCTGGATGTCGCGCGCTAGATCGGCTCGCTCTGAACGAGAGGCGTGAGCAATCTCACGGCCCTCTAGGGTGATCGAACCAGCGGTAACCGGAGCAAGCCCTAGAACCGCACGACCGAGGGTGGTCTTTCCAGAACCAGACTCGCCAACCAGACCGACACACTCGCCTGGGCGTATGTCTAGAGAGACACCCTTTAGTGCCTTGAAGTCTTTCTTTAGACCCTTGCCCTTGTAGGTAACTTCTACGTTTTCAATGTTTAGCAACGACATGATTAGTTGCCTTTCGGTGCGACGTATGCGCCACGTGCAGGGCCACCCTCAAGGATGGAGTCGAGCAGTGACTGGGTGTAAGGGTGCTTTGCGTTCTGGAAGATGTCGAGAACCGGACCTGCTTCAAGAATTCGACCGTTTTGCATCACATTGATGTAGTCACAAAGGTCGGCAACCACACCAAAGTTGTGAGTCACCAAAAGCAGCGCGGTGTGGGTCTCTTTTTGCAGGTCGCGAAGAAGGTCAAGAACTTCGGCCTGAACTGTCACGTCTAGAGCCGTGGTTGGCTCATCGGCGATGATCAGGTCTGGGTCGCAAGACACGGCTCCGGCGATTAGTACACGCTGAGCCTGGCCACCAGAGATCTCATGCGGATACTTCTTCATAGTCAGAGCGGGGTTGGGAATGCCAACACGAGTAAGCAAAGCAATTGCCTTCTCTTTGGCTTCTTTTTTGCCTAGGCCCAAAACCTTCATCATCGGTTCCACTAGCTGGGTGCCGATTGTGAACGAAGGGTCGAGGTTGCTCATCGGCTCTTGCGGAATGTAGCTGATGCGACCGCCGCGAATTTTGTCGTATTCCTTGGCCGAGGCCTCAACAAGTTCTTTGCCATCAAAGACGATTGAGCCGGCGACAACGCGGCCACCCTTAGGCAAAAGCCCGAGAACCGAGAATGCCGACTGAGTCTTGCCTGAGCCAGACTCACCGATCAAACCAACTACCTCACCGCGGTTAACGGTTAGGTTCACGTTGTGCACAACCTGCTTAATGCCACCCATGCCATTTGGATAACCCACTGCAAGGTTTTGCACTCGCAGCAAGGCATCATTTGAACGCCCTGGAGCTTCGTGAATGATTGTGTCTACTTCAGCTGCGTCTTCGGCTAGCTGAGCGGCAGTCTTGCCCATACCCTTGATCTTCTTGAATCGAGGGCCAGTGCGCTCAAGTTCGTCGCGCACGGTGTTTGCAAAGATAACCAGTGCAACGGTGACCAGCGCGATGATTGCGCTAGGCCAAACCAAAAGTACCGGAGTCTCGTAGATCTGGCGGAAGGCGTCATTCAGCATTGCACCCCAGCTAGGGGTGTCTTTGTCGCCAAGACCCAAGAATTCAATACCCGACTGAATCGCGATGGCAATCGAGGCGATGATCGCAGTCTGAATGATGATTGGTGCGCGAACCACACCAAGGATGTGTCGGCCGATGATTCGAACGTCGTTTAGGCCCGAGACGCGTGCTGCGTCTACGTAAAGCTCGTTGCGAACACCGCGAACGGTCGTGTAAACGAGTCGGAAGTACGCAGGCGACAGAAGCACACCAAAGATGGCCATTGCGCCCCACATGGTTGGGCCAATGACCGCCATCGAGGCAAGAAGAACAACAAGGCCAGGCAGCGCCATGATGACCGAGGTCATCCAAGATGCCACGTTGTCGAACCAGCCGCCGAAGTAGCCAGCGATTAGACCGCCAATAACACCGATCGAGAGTGCGATCACAACTGCCAGCGCAGCGGTTTCAAGGCTGAACTGAGTCGAGATTGCGAGGCGGGTGAACACATCGCGACCGGCGCTGTCGGTGCCAAAGAAGTGGTCGGCACTTGGTCCGCCTAGAACCGAATAAACGTCTGGTTCGTTTGGATCCCATTTGCTCAGCAAAGGAGCGATGATTCCGTAAAGAATCACAATCGCGATTACGCCGACTGAGGCCCAACCGCTTGGGTTGGTAAGAACCTTGCGCAGAAGGCCATCTTTTTTAGTTGCAGTGTTACTCATGAAAGACGCACCTTTGGGTTTAGAGCTGCTGAAAGAAGATCGATGATTAGGTTGACCACAATAACGACCAGCGCTGTTACAACCACTAGGCCCATAACGGCAGGAATATCGCTAAACGAGGTTGCACCCACCGCATAAGGGCCAAGACCCGGAATCGCAAAGATCTGCTCGACCAAAATCGCGCCACCCAACATTCCGACAAATTGAACACCGAGAATCGAAAGTGCTGGTCCGCCAGCATTGCGCAGCACGTGCTTGTAGACAACGCGGTTGAAGCTCAATCCTCGAGCTCTAAGAGTGCGCACGTAATCCATGTTGATTGCGTCGGTGACCGAACCACGAACTTGCTGGGCAACCGATGCGATTGCGCTAAGAGAAAGAGCCGCGACAGGCAAGGTCACAGACTTAACCCATTCGCTTGGGCTTTCTGAGAAGTCGACATAGCCTACGGCGTTGAAGATTGGAACTTGAATTGCGAACAAAGTCACTAAGAAGAAGGCAACCAAAAAGCCAGGGATGGCGAAGCCGATTAGGCCCAAGAACTGAACTAGTCGGTCGATTACGCCCCCATAAATCGCAGCGACCGTGCCAAGGATGATAGCCACAATAGCGGCAACCAAAGTTGTCAGAGCGACGATGGTTAGAGTCACACCGAGGCGAGGGAAAAGAACTTCGTTTACGGTCTCAGGCATTGACCATGAATCGCCGAAGTCGAGGCGAACTGCACCTGATGCCCAGGTTAGAAACTGTTCAATGAAAGGTCTGTTTAGACCGAGCTGCTCATTTAGCTCGGCAATTGACTCGGGAGTTGCCTCAAGACCGAGAATCAGGCGGGCAACGTTGCCGGCACCGATGTAAAGAAGGAAATAGGCGAGGAAGCTAACAGCAACCATCATGACGATGCCGTTGAGTATGCGCCTTAGCGTGAAGTTTAACAATTGGGGATCCGATCGGATGTGGCCACTGGGCCGGGTGCTTTGTTTGTTTTAGAGAGAAGGGCTGGGGCTTTGAGGCCCCAGCCCTCCGATACTTCTAGTGCGATTCTTTACTTGATGTTGTAAAGGTAAGGAATTGCGTTACCAGCCTGAGCTGACTTCACGACGATGCCCTTGTAGGCAAAGTTTCCCTGGATTTCGTACCATGGTGCGAACCAAGCGTTGTTTACCAACTCGGTGTTGATTGCCTTCAAGATTGCTGGCTGCTTTGATTCAGAAGCCTTCTTGAAGTCGTTGATCAACTTGGTAACAGCTGGCTCGGTGTAACCGTCGTTGTTGAAGGTTGCGCCTGGGGTGATCATGAAGTTCATCATCTTCCATGGGTTACCTGCACGCTCGAAGATCATTAGGTAAGCGTCGTACTTAGGAGCCATGATGTTCGCGATGAAGGTACCACCGGTCTCTTCAACTTCTTTGACGGTGATGCCGATCTTGCCAAGCTGTGAACGAATGATGCTGTAACCAGCCTCGCCGAACACTGGAGTAAACGCAGCCATTGAAATGGTGCAACCCTTAGCGAATGCCGACTTGGCCATAAGAGCCTTAGCCTCGTCGATGCTGTATGGGTACTTGTTGTTCAGCGCTGCAACATAGCCCTTGCTTGAGCTGTTTACATACTGAGTGGTGACCTTACCGAAGCCGTTGTCTAGGCTCTTCAGCATTGCTGCACGGTCGAACACGTGGTTGATTGCGCGGCGAACGTTTACGTCAGAAACACAGCTCTTTGAGTCAGTGCGTGCAGAGAAGTAGATTCCCTTTACGTCTAGGTAACCCTGAGCAAACTTGAAGCCCGAAGCCTTCACGGTTGCAACGGTCTGAGGGAATACGTTTCCACCCTGAACTGCACCTGACTTAAGTGCGTTGCTCATAGCGGTGATGTCTTCGTAAACCGAGATGACTAGGTTGTCATACTTGCGGTTTGCCTTGTTCCAGTAGTTTGGGTTCGACTTGAAAACATACTTTGAACCGGCACGAGTCTTTGCCTTGTCAAGAATGTATGGGCCTGAGCCGATTGGGTCGGTAGCAGCAGATGCCTTGCCAATGGTGCTTGGAGCAGCAATGGTTCCGGCTGAATCAGCTAGGTACTCAAGAAGAGCAGGGTCTGCCTCTTTTAGACCTAGAACAACCTTGTTGCCGTCTGCGACAACCTGCTTGACAGAAGCAAGGTAGTTTGCGGTTGGGCCAGTGCCATCGCGGTTTGCAATCAGGTTCTTGACAACGGCAACAGCGTTAACTGGAGTGCCATCGGTGAACTTTGCATCGGTGCGAAGGGTCAGGGTTAGCTGAGTCTTGGTTGCGTTGTATGACCAGTTGGTAGCCAAGCTTGGCTTTAGAGTGCCATCTTCGGTCTTGATCATTAGGGTGTCGTAGATTGCCTGGTAGTACCAAGCGCGGTTGCCATATTCAGCGTGATCTGCGGCCAAGTTGATTGGCTTGGCGATTGAGCCAAGTGAAAGGGTCGTGCCGGCAGCTCCTGCGGTGCTGACAGTTCCCATAGCAAGCGCAGCAGCAACAGCTACAGCGGCAAATGCCTTGAACTTTTTCATTTACGTCTCCTGGTGGAAGGGTGCCACAAACCCCGATGATTTATGGTTATTGATAACTTATTGCCCAAAACCTAGTGATGGCTAAGTTTTTTTGAAACGATGCAGAACCGTTATCAATTTGTTTTGTAACGAAACGGTTGCGGTGAGAAGGTTGCATCACAAGGATGACAAACTGTAAGCGCTAAACAATAGACCGAGGAAAAGAAATGGCCAGACCACGCGGAAACTATCAAGTAACCGAGGCTAGGCGAGAATCAATTCTTGTAAGCGCTTTCAATGTGTTCGCTAAATCTGGCTTTCGGGGCGGTTCGCTGAAGCAGGTTGCCGAACTTGAGGGCATCAGTGAAGCCGGAATTTTGCATCACTTCAAATCTAAGAGCGCTCTTTTGATTGCCGTGTTGGAGTATCGCGATGCACAAACTCAAAGCGCCTATCTTGCCGATATGAGGATTAGCGGCCCGGAGTTCATCGAACACTGGCTGGGCCTTATTAACTACAACATGTCGAACCAGGGCATCGTCGAGCTGTTTTGCATTTTGTCGGCCGAGGCAACTTCAGAGGATCATCCGGCCCACAGCTACTTCAAGAATCGCTATGAAAGTGTGACGGCATTGACAGCCGACTACTTTGAATTGCTGCGAAAAGAAGGCATGTTGCGCGCCAGACTGGAATCGGTTGATCTTGCAAAAACCTTGATTGCGCTCTCAGACGGCCTTCAGGTGCAATGGCTGCTTGACCCAAGCTGGGACATGCTTGAGGCACATCGAGCATTCTTTAGAGGAATTCTGAAACCCGAATTCGAACACATAGTTGGTGTCGATGGTGCGCGCCATTATGAAGCCGCCGCTGGCCGCTAAACACTTTGGTGATCGCCAACAAAACCCTGGCGAGTGACGAAATCTAGCTCGCTTGAGTGCTTCCGCGCACAACAAGCTCTGGTTGAAAAGTGATTTGCCGGTGTTTGTGGGTCGATGGGTTTGAAATTTCATCGACCAACATTTCGACCGCGGTGGCGCCAAGCAATGCCGCCGGCTGGCGAATCGAACTGAGTGGCACAATCGCAGCCTCGGCGAAGGCGATGTCGTCGTAGCCAATCACCGCGATGTCGGCCGGCACGCTCACCTGGGCGCCGAACATAAAAGCTTGAAGCAGGCCAACCGCAAGCAGGTCGTTTGCGGCAAAGATGGCATCTGGCCACTGACTTTTGGGCGACCCCGCAATGGCTTCGCCAACCTGGCGACCTGCAAGCACCGATAGAGCCTTGGTCTTGATGTGTTTTATGGTGGCTTTTGAACCCGATACCTTTACGGCATCGGTAGCGCCAGCCAAACGGTCGGCTACCTGCTGAAAATCGAGCGGGCCGCCCACGAAAGCAATTTTGGTTTTGCCCTGCGCCAATAAATGCTCAACGGCCATTCGACCGCCGGCAACATCGTCAACCGAAATCGAACATCCGATTGAAGAGTCGATGTGGCGGTCGACCACCACAACATTGGTGCCGCGGCTGCGAAGCGAGGTGACGGTTTCGGAAACCCCGTCAACCGGAGAAATCACAATGCCGCCAACGCGTTGCTCTTCAAAAAGCGAAACATAGCGGGTTTCACGTTCAACTTCGTCGGAGCTGTTGCCCAAAATAACCGAGTAGTTGCCATCTGCGGCGGCGTCTTCAGCCCCTCTAGCAAGTGAGCTAAAGAATGGGTTGGCAATGTCAAGCACGACCAGGCCAAGGGTCTTGCTTCGGCCGGCCTTTAGTTGACGGGCCGCATCGTTACGCACAAAGCCAAGCTGGTCGATGGCCTTGGCGACTTTGCCCACGGTGTCGGGCTTTACTCGGTCTGGGTTGTTGAGCACGTTTGAGACCGTGCCAAGCGAAACACCGGCAAGGCGCGCAACATCTTGGATGCTCGGGCGAGGCTTCTTTGCTGTCGGCATTTGGTCACTTTCTATAACGATTCAATCCTATTGACGAATGAGTTTTGCTTGGCAACTAAAAAGCCGTTATTGTTCTATTGAAACGCTTCAATTTTTCGATTCCAATGGAGTAATCCCATGTCTGTGGACACCGCGAAACTATTCGCTCAGCTAGACCAGCAAGCCATCGAACTGCCATCTTGGGCATTCGGTAATTCGGGAACTCGCTTTCGCGTTTTTCCGTCTGCCGGTGTTCCACGCAACCCTTTCGAAAAAATCGAAGATGCTGCCCAGGTACACAAGTTCTCGGGCATCGCGCCCTCGGTTGCGCTGCACATTCCATGGGACAAAGTGGATTCTTACTCAGAGCTGCGCGCTCACGCCGAGGGCTTGGGCGTAAAGCTGGGCACGATCAACTCGAACACCTTCCAAGACGAGGACTACAAGTTCGGCAGCATCACCCACTCAAACCCGGTGATTCGCCAGAAGGCCATCGATCACCACTTTGATTGCATCGACATCATGCACGAGACGGGCTCTAAAGACCTCAAGATTTGGCTCGCCGACGGCACCAACTACCCGGGCCAAGACGACATCCGTGGTCGCCAAGATCGCCTTGCCGATTCGCTCGAAAAGATCTATGCCCGCATCGGTGAAAACCAGCGCCTAGTTCTTGAATACAAGTTCTTCGAGCCAGCTTTTTATCACACCGATGTGCCCGACTGGGGCACCGCCTATGCGCAGGTAGCAGCTCTCGGCGAGCGCGCTTCGGTCTGCCTCGACACCGGTCACCACGCGCCTGGCACCAACATCGAATTCATCGTTGCCCAATTGCTTCGCCTGGGCAAACTGGGTTCGTTCGACTTCAACTCGCGCTTTTATGCAGACGACGATTTGATCGTTGGCGCAGCCGACCCGTTCCAGCTGTTCCGCATCATGTATGAAGTGATTCGTGGCGGCGGCTACGGCAGCGACTCAGATGTTGCCTTCATGCTCGACCAGTGCCACAACATCGAAGACAAGATTCCGGGCCAAATTCGTTCGGTGCTAAACGTGCAGGCCATGACAGCACGTGCACTGCAGGTTGATACCAACGCTCTAAACCAGGCTCAGCTGGCCGGCGATGTGCTTGCAGCTAACGACATTTTCATGGATGCCTTTTATACCGATGTTCGCCCAACCCTTGCTGCTTGGCGCGAATCGAAGGGTCTGAACCCAGACCCAATCAAGGCTTTCAATAACTCTGGCTATCTAAAGCAAATAGCCGAATCACGTGTTGGTGGCCAGCAGGCCGGATGGGGTGCATAACCATGGCGTCACTAAAGAAAAACAAAGAACTTCTGAACCTGATCACCCGATCAAACCGTTTGGGTTCGAACCCAAAAAACACCAACTACGCAGGCGGCAACACTTCGGCTAAAGGCGTCGAGATCGACCCGTCGACGGGCAAGGCTATCAACCTGCTCTGGGTTAAGGGCTCGGGTGGCGACCTTGGCACTCTGACCGAGGCTGGACTAGCCGTTCTCGAACTCGATCGCGTGCGCGCGCTTGTCGATGTTTACCCGGGCGTTGAGCGCGAAGACGAAATGGTTGCCGCGTTCGACTATTGCCTGCACGGCCGTGGCGGCGCTGCCCCATCGATCGACACCGCGATGCACGCCCTCGTTGACGCAAAACATGTTGACCACCTGCACCCAGACAGCGGCATCGCAATTGCGACGGCCAAGGATGGCGAAAAACTCACCAAGAAGATCTTTGGTGACAAGGTTGTTTGGGTTGCCTGGCGCCGACCTGGTTTTCAGCTCGGTCTAGACATTGCTGCGATCAAAGAGGCAAACCCTCAGGCAATTGGCTGCATCCTTGGTGGCCACGGCATTACCGCCTGGGGCGAAACCAGCGCTGCTGCCGAGAACAACTCAAACTTCATCATCAAGACCGCCGAGGCTTACATTGCCAAAAACGGTAAGAAGAATGCCTTCGGCGACAAGGTCGCTGGATACGAGGCCCTCAAGCCAAAAGCTCGTTTAGCTAAGGCGGCAGCGATCGCACCTTTCATCCGCGGTTTGGCATCAACCGACAAGCCGATGGTTGGTCACTTTAGCGACGACCCAGCGGTGCTCGAATTTTTGGGCAGCGCAAAGCTAAAGAAGCTTGCTGCTCTTGGCACCAGCTGCCCAGACCACTTTTTGCGAACCAAGGTAAAGCCAATGGTTCTTGACTTGCCGGCCGATGCCGACATCGAAAAGGTCAAGGCTCGCCTGACAAAGCTGCACGAGCAGTACCGCAACGACTACGAGGCCTACTACTCGAAGCACAAGACCAAAAACTCACCAGCCATGCGCGGCGCCGACCCGGCAATCGTTTTGGTGCCTGGCGTTGGCATGTTCTCGTTCGGTGCCAACAAACAAACCGCACGCGTTGCTGGCGAGTTCTATCTGAACGCAATTAACGTGATGCGCGGCGCCGAGTCGATTTCGAGCTACACCCCGATCAGCGATGCCGAGAAGTTCAACATCGAATACTGGTCGCTCGAAGAAGCCAAACTGCAGCGCATGCCAAAGCCAAAGCCTTTGGCCAGCCGAGTTGCATTCATCACGGGTGCTGGCAGCGGCATTGGCAAGGCAATTGCCGAGCGCATTGTTGCCGAGGGTGGTTGCGCCGTCATCGCTGACCTCAACCTTGAAAACGCCAAGGCCGTTGCCGAATCTCTTGGCCGCGACAACGCGGTGGCGGTTCACATTGATGTGACTAGTGAAGCTGCAATTCAACAGGCCTTGGCCGAGGCTTGCGTTGCTTTTGGTGGCGTTGATCTGATAGTCAACAATGCTGGCCTCTCACTTTCGAAGCCGCTACTTGAGACAACCCAGCGCGACTGGGATTTGCAGCACGACGTTATGGCTCGAGGCTCGTTCTTGGTTTCGCGCGATTCTGCTCGCATTCTGCTCGACCAGAAAATGGGTGGCGACATCATTTACATCTCGTCGAAGAACTCGGTCTTCGCCGGCCCAAACAACATTGCCTACTCGGCAACCAAGGCCGACCAAGCCCACCAGGTTCGACTGCTTGCAGTCGAACTTGGCGAGCACGGCATTCGCGTGAACGGCATCAACCCAGATGGCGTGGTTCGCGGCTCGGGCATTTTTGCCGGCGGCTGGGGTGCCTCGCGCGCCAAGGTCTATGGCGTGAACGAAAACGATCTAGGCAAGTTCTATGCTCAGCGAACAATCTTGAAGCGAGAGGTTCTGCCTGAGACAGTCGCCAACGCAGTGATCGCGCTCACAGCCGGCGATCTAACTCACACCACAGGCCTCCACATTCCGGTTGATGCCGGCGTGGCAGCAGCATTCCTTCGATAGAGACCTAGGGCAATCCAAAAATCATGAACGGCGTTTTTGCAGCGATCGACCTGGGTGCAAGCTCGGGTCGCATTGTTGCGGGCGTTTTTGAAGGCAAGTCTCTTGAGCTAAACGAGGTGGCCCGCTTTAGGAACGGTCCGATTGAGGTTGGTGGCGAACTGCACTGGGATTTCGACCGGGTCTACCAATCGATCCTCGAGGGTCTGATTGCGCTGGGCGACTTTGCGGCCTCGCGCGGCCAGAAGGTAGTGAGCATTGGCATCGACACTTGGGCGGTTGACTACGGCCTGATTGGTGAAGATGGAAAGTTGCTTGCAACCCCTCGCCATTACCGAGACGAACGCAACCTGCTTGGCGCAGATGCAGTGCACGCACTGATTGAGCAGTCGGCTTTGTATGCGATTAACGGGCTTCAGTTTCAGCCTTTCAACACCGTTTATCAGTTGGCGGCCGAGCAGCTACAGCGCCCGGATTTATTCGCCAAGACCAAAACTCTTTTGTTGATGCCTGACCTGATCGGATACCTGCTGACTGGAGTATCGCGGTCCGAATCAACCAACGCCTCAACCACCGGCTTGATCGATGTAAAGACCGGAACCTGGAGTAGAGATTTGCTTGCTGGCCTGGGGTTAGGCACCAACATTTTGCCTGAGTTGATTGAACCCGGTGAGATTTTGGGCAAGCTTTTGCCAGCGCAGGTTTCTCATCCGGCTCTTGAAGAAACTGTGGTTGCGGTTCCAAAACTTCATCAGGGTGGCGCCTATTTGTCGAGCGGCACCTGGAGCCTGATCGGCGTTGAACTTGACCAACCGGTGCTAAACGAGGCTAGTGCTCGCGCAAACTTCACCAATGAGCGGGGAGTCAACTCGAGCATTCGCTTCTTAAAAAACCTAGCCGGTCTTTGGTTGTTGCAAGAGTCGCAGCGCACCTGGGCAGAACAAGGCTATGAACCCTCGATCAACGACCTGCTTGCAGATGCTGCAAAGGTCGAAACCTCGGCGCGCATCGACGTAACCGACCCAGAATTTTCGGCACCCAACGACATGCCATTCCGCATTCAAAATGCGGTGGCCCGAACCGGCGGCAAGGTTCCACAGACGCCGGCCCAAATCACCCGCTGCATTCTTGAGTCTTTGGCCGATGGCTATTTGGTTGCCATCGAGGAGCTGAAAGAAATCACCGGTCGCGCGGTCGATCAACTCAATATTGTTGGCGGCGGTAGCCAAAACGCACTTCTCAATCAACTTGCCGCCGATCGCACGGGCATCCGGGTTGTCGCCGGGCCAGTTGAAGCAACCGCCATCGGTAACCTGATTGTGCAGGCTAGCGCTCACGGCGTGGTCTCGGCAGACCTGGCAAAGCAGCGCGAATTTATCGCACAAAGTTTTAAGCCCCAAACCTTTCACCCAAACACCACGCAACGGAGCGAAAAATGAGCATCCTAAGAATTGAACTGGTCAGCGAATATGAAGAGGCTTTGCTTGGTGTTCCGGGCCGCACACCGCTGTTGAGCTGGAAGGTCACTGGTGCCGATGCAGGCGAAACCCAGCTTTCTGCTGAGTTAGAAGCGGCCTCGACCGAAGACTTTGTCGACTCGCTCGAGACCATCACTGTTGCCGGCAGCAACAGCCAATACATCAAGGCGCCTGGTGCCGAGTTGGCTAGCCGAGAGGTTCGTTTTTATCGCGTTCGCATCGAAACTCCGGCGGGCTGGTCAAAGTGGTCAAACACCTGCCGCCTAGAGGCTGGTTTAACCCAACCTAGCGACTTTGTTGGCGTTGCAATCGGCCAAGTTTCTAGGGCGCAAGGCCCGGCAACGTTGCTTCGCAAAGAGTTCGCACTCAACAAGCCGGTGGCTAGCGCACGCCTATACGCGACTGCCCACGGCATTTTTGATTTGATGATCAACGGCAAAAAAGTTGGCGATGAATTCTTTGCCCCGGGCTGGACCACCTATCAGCAACGCATTCTTTCGAGCACCTACGATGTGACCGAATACCTGCAGTCGGGCCAGAATGCCTGGGGCATATTGCTTGGCGACGGCTGGTATCGCGGCAAGTTTGGCTTTATGAATCTCGTTGATAACTACGGCGACCAGTCGTCTTTCTTGGGTCAAATCGAAATCACCTACCTCGATGGCAGCAGCGAAACCATCGCCACCGATGGCACCTGGATGGCTGGCAACGGCGGCATTCGCATGGGCTCGATATATGACGGCTGCGACTTTGACTTCAACTTTGCCCAGCCGGCCTGGTGCAAGCCGGGTTTCGATGACTCTAAATGGCAACCCGCGCTAGTTTGTGATTTCGACAAGTCGGTGCTTGAGCCTCGCGCAGCCGCACCGGTGAGGGTGGTGGCTGAATTTGGTGCTGCCCGCAGCACTCACGGTGCCGCCATTCGAGTTGATCTGACCCAAAACATCTCGGGATGGTTGCGCCTAAAAGTTGATGCCAAGGCCGGCACCAAAGTTACGGTTCGCCACGCAGAAGTGCTCGAGCCATCGGGCAACCTGCACACGGCAGCTCTTCGAGGCGCGCGAGCAACCGACACCTACATAATTGCCAAAGACGGCGAGCAAACACTCGAACCTAAACTCACCTTTCACGGTTTTCAATATGCCGACATTGAAATCGAAGGCGAAGCCGATGTTCTCGAAATCACCGGTATTGCCGTCAGCAGCGACAACGTTGAACGCGGTGCATTTGAAAGTTCGCACGAGCTAGTTAACAAACTGCACAGCAACACCAAGTGGTCGCTGCTCGACAACTTTGTATCGATTCCCACCGACTGCCCGCAACGTGACGAACGTTTGGGTTGGACAGGCGATGCGCAGGCTTTCGCATACGCCGCGCACTCAATTGTTGACGACCATGAATTCTTCAAAAGCTGGCTAGTCGACCTCGAACTCGAACAACAAGATCAAGGTGGCAGAGTGTCACTGGTCGTTCCCGATTTGCTTCGCATGCAAATGCCTGCTGACAGCCCTTTCAAAACCTCTTATGGCGACGCGGGTTGGTCAGATGCAGCGACCGTGGTGCCATGGAGCCTCTATGAACGCTTTGGCGACAAGCACATTCTTGAGCAACAACTCAACTCGATGCGCGCCTGGGTTGAGCACAACAAAAATGACCACGAAGGCCTGTTGATTCCGCAGCGCATGCAATTGGGCGACTGGCTTGACCCAGATGCCCCCGAGGGTCAGCCCTGGGCAGCTAAAGTCAGCGGTCAATTCATGGCGAACGCATACATGGCCCACAGCGTTGACTTGCTGGCTCGCACCGAAGATGTTTTAGGAAACCACGCCGAGGCAGCTGCCCTGCGTGCTCGATTCGAAGAACTCAAGGCCGCGATTTGGGCCGAGCTTGCGCCGGCCGCCATTCAAACCACAACCGGCTGCTCAATTGCGCTCGAGTTCAACCTGGCCCCAGAATCTGAGCGAGCAAACCTAGCCGCAACACTAGCCAAACTGGTTCTCGAAAATGATGCTCGCATCAGCACCGGATTTTTGGGCACCCCGGTAATCATGGACGCGATGAGCCGAAACGGCCACATCGCCGAGGCCTACCAAATGCTTTTGCGCACAAAAAAGCGCTCGTGGCTTTACCCAATCACAGTGGGCGCGACCACAATCTGGGAGCGCTGGGAGGCGATTCACGAAGACGGCACCATTTCGGGTGGCGGCCTAGACGACCAAGCGGAGGGCAGTGGCGAAGGAATGCTCAGCTTCAACCACTATGCCTATGGTGCCGTGGTCGACTGGATGTATCGCAACGTTGGCGGCCTTGCTCCGGCTGCTCCGGGTTATGAGCGAGTCTCGATTCAACCCGCACCTCACGTGCACCTCGATGCCTGCAAGGCGAGCATGCAAACCGGATTCGGTGAGGTTGCGATTGATTGGAAGCTTTCAGGCGCGTCACTGTCCATCGACCTCAAGGTTCCCTTTGGCGTTACCGCCGACCTAAACCTGCCCGCCACCGAACAAAGCGCCCTAACTGTGAATGGTTCGACTGCAGAACTAGGCACAGCTTTGACCCACGGCAGTTACCAAATTGCCCTCACTAATCCGCTCGTCATCGCCTAGGAGATAAACAATGGCAAACCTCAAGCGTCAGTTTCCAAACCCCAAAGACTTAGCTCAACTTATGCGCTTCAAAGCGCCGGTATGGAATGCCCGCGAGCGCAGACTAAATGAAGCACTCACTATTTATGACTTGCGCGACATCGCCAAGCGACGCACCCCCCAGGCGCCATTCGACTACACCGATGGATCAGCCGATCAAGAGATTTCTTTGACTCGAGCTCGGCAGGCCTTTGAAGACATTGAGTTTCAACCGCGTATTTTGCGCGACGTTTCAGACCTAGACCTGAGTTCGACCGTGCTCGGCAAAAAGGTTGCAATGCCGTTCGGAATTGCCCCAACCGGCTTCACTCGAATGATGCATGCCGAGGGTGAAATCGCTGGCTCCCAGGCTGCCGAGGCCGCCGGAATTCCGTTTTCACTCTCAACGATGGGCACTCGCTCGATCGAAGAGGTTGCCGCTGCTGCACCAAATGGCCGCAACTGGTTTCAGCTGTACATGTGGAAAGACCGTGAAAAGAGCATGGCACTGGTCGAGCGAGCCCAGGCAGCTGGCTTCGATACCCTACTTTTGACCGTGGATGTTCCCGTCGCCGGCGCTCGCCTTCGCGACAAGCGCAACGGCATGACTATTCCACCTGCCTTGACTCTCAAGACAATCACCAACGCGATTCCTCGCCCAGAGTGGTGGATCAACTTCTTGACCACCGATCCGCTAGCCTTTGCATCGCTCGGATCATGGAACGGAACCGTGGCTGAGCTGCTCGACCAGATGTTTGACCCAACCGTGACTTTTGAAGACCTGAAGTGGATTCGCACCCAGTGGAAGGGCAACCTAGTAGTCAAGGGCATTCAAAATGTGGAAGATGCAAAGCTTGCCGTAGAGGCCGGAGCCGATGCCGTTATTTTGTCTAACCACGGCGGTCGCCAGCTAGATCGAGCACCGATTCCGTTCCACTTGCTTCCTGAGACCGTTCGCGAAATTGGTAAGCACGCCGAGGTGCACGTTGACACCGGAATCATGCATGGCCAAGACATCGTTGCCTGCATCGCCAAGGGTGCCAAGTTCACTCTGATCGGCCGAGCCTACCTTTATGGCCTGATGGCCGGTGGTCGCGAGGGCGTCGATAAGACCATCGATTTGCTTGGCACGCAAATGACTCGCACAATGAAGTTGTTGGGCGCACGCTCTCTCGAAGAACTCGAGCCTGGCCATGTGAAAATTCTTGAAAGACTTACAGAAAGAAAGTAGACAACGATGTCTCCGGTTGACCCGCTATTTGCCGCAAAATTTGACCTATTCGACAAGTTGCCGGCCGATGCGGGCGAGATGGACTGGATGGGTCTGATTGGCGCCGAATACAACCAGCCTCTCAGTGAATATGTGTCGCCTGCGCTTCACATCGAACACCGCACTATTCCCGGGCCCCAGGGCGAAATTCCGGTGCGCATTTATCGCCCCGAGAACCTAGATGGCCAAGCGCCCGGTTTGGTTTGGTTTCACGGCGGCGCATTCATGTTCGGTGATCTAGACATGAACGAGGCTGAGATTGCCTCGCGAGAATTAGCCCACCGAGCCGGTGCTGTCGTAATGTCGGTCGATTACCGCCTGGTCACGCCCGAACGAAAGTTTCCGACCGGGCAAATTGATGGCCTAGCCGCGGCGCAGTGGTTTAGAGACAACGCTTCGACCCTGGACGTCGATGCAAATCGCATCACGGTTTCTGGCGCTTCTGCGGGGGCTTGCTTGACCGCCTCGGTGATGTTGCAGTTGCGTGATCGCAACGAGTTGAGCGGCTTCCGCAGCATCTTGGTTTATCCCATCGTTCACGAGGTTCTGCCAGAGCTTTCCGAAGAGCTGTCAGAAAAACTTGCCGAAATCCCTAGCCAGCTGGTTTTCAATCCGCCGTTCATGGCCTGGCTAAACGTTCAATTGGCTCCCGCTCAAGCCGACCCAAGCTACTACTGCTATCCAGGCGACTTTGACAACCTTGGTGGCCTGACCGAGACGCTAATCATCAACAGCGAATATGATTCGCTGCGCGCATCTGGCGAGCAATATTTCAACCAGCTTGTGGCTGCAGGCGTTGAAACGAAACAGCTCACCGCAGAGGGCGCTTTGCACGGGCACCTGAATTGGCTGCCAGCAGACTGCAAGTCAATGGATTGGACCCTCGAGCAAATGGTGACCTTCATCACTAAGTAAACGGTTCTCACCTTTTGCTAATACCTGTAATCATTGCGAACGAGGGCGGTTTTGCGCCTGCAGACAGATTTTCAGGCAAGGATAGAAGCAGAACAATTCAAAGACGAATTCACGCGGAGATTTAAATGGCAACGGCAAAAAAAGTACCGGCAGATATTTCACGATCATGGCTCTTGGTAAATGGCAACAAGCCAGAGATTTTTGACAAGGCTGCCGCTTCGCGCGCCGACCAAATCATTCTCGACGTTGAAGATGCCGTTGACCCAAAAGACAAACCAGCCGCACTAGAGGCAGTGGTTGCCTGGCTAGAAGCTGGCGGCAAGGCCTGGGTTCGAATCAATGACCGACTAACACCATTTTGGGCTGCCGACTGCGCCCGATTGAAAGATGTCAAAAACCTACAGGGCGTGATGTTGGCTAAGACCGAAGACGCATCGCACGTCGAAGACACCAACGAAGCGCTTGGTGGCAACGTGCCGATTATTGCGCTTGTTGAATCGGCGCTTGGAATTGAAGAAGCCCGCAACATTGCCTGCGCAAAGGGTGCCTTCAGGCTCGCCTTCGGCAGTGGCGACTATCGCCGCGACACGGGAACCGCCGCCGACAATATGGCCATGCTTTACCCGCGATCACGCCTCGTGGTGGCTAGCCGAATCGGTGGCTTGCCTGGCCCAATCGATGGCCCAACCATCACCACCAGCCACCCACAACTTCGCGAAGGCTCAGAACACGCGGTAATTTTGGGCCTCACCGGCAAACTTTCGGTAGACCCAAGCCAGATTCCGGTGATCAACGAGACCATCTGCCCAAACCAAGCCGATGTGACCTGGGCTCGCGACTTTATGAACGACTTCGAGGCCGGCGGCCGAGTGATTCGCGATGGTTCAGACCTGCCTCGCCTGGCCCGAGCCGAAAAGATCGACAAGCTGGCCAAGGCTTTCGGCATCGAGCCTTTCTAATCGAAGGCGAGCAACAACCTTTGGGGTCTACCCAAGACGGTGAATCGACTTCAGCTTTAGGTAGGCGTTCACGCCTTCAGGTCCATATTCCATGCCGATTCCGCTGTCTTTCCAGCCGCCAAAAGGTGCTGCAAGGTTTGAGCCGAAAAAGTTGATGCCCACCGAGCCAGTCTCGATTTGCTCGGCCATTTTCTGAGCGCGTTCTGGGTCAGAGCTGAAAATTGAGCCACCTAAACCATAGGCAGAATCATTGGCGATTCGAACGGCATCGGCTTCGTCTTCAAATGGGATGACAACCAAAACCGGGCCAAAGATTTCCTCTTGAGCAATTCGCATTCGGTTTTCTACATCTGCAAAAACGGTCGGCTTGACGTAAAAACCGCGGTCGATTCCCTCAGGTTTGCCACCGCCCCCAACCACAACACGAGCGCCCTCGTCTTTTCCGATTTGAATGTAACGTTCCACGGTGTCTCTTTGCCGCGCCGAGGCAGAAGGACCGTAAACAGTTGCGGCATCAAACGGATCGCCGATCGAAGTCGAAGCCACGGTGCTGGCTACAAGATCAACAACTTCTCCGTAAATTGATCTAGGTGCCAAAATCCTCGTTGAGTTGTAACACGTTTGGCCGGTGTTGCGAAGGCAGGTGCGGTTCATGATCGCCGCAAAGTCATCGAGATTTGCATCGGGCAAAATGATGCTGGCGCTCTTGCCTCCCAGCTCAAGCGTTACCGGGCGCAATAAGAGACCACATTGTTGAGCAATCATTTTGCCGGCTTCTGTCGAACCGGTAAAAGCAACCTTAGCGACTAGTGGATGAGTGACTAGGGCGGCACCGGTAACACGCGACCCGGTCACGAGGTTCACGACTCCGGCTGGAATGCCAGCATCTTCAACAGCTTCAATTAAAACGCGTAGATCAAGCGGAGTCTCTGACGCTGGCTTGATCACAACTGTGCAGCCTGCGATTAACGCTGGGGCCAGTTTTACCATAACCAGGGTAAGCGGAAAGTTCCAAGGCGCGATTAGGACCGCAACGCCTTTGGGCTCACGGCGAACGACCGTGTAGTTATTTGGTGAGTATGGGTAAGGTCGCACATCTACTTGGTCAACATATTCGGCCAAAGTGGCGTGATAGCGAAGGATGCCTGCCGAATGACTGGCGGCAGCCTTTGTCTCTGAAATTGGTGTGCCGTTTTCTGAGGTGATGAAAGTTGCCATTTTCTCGGACCGAGCTTCGAGGGCGTCTGCCAGCTTCACCATGTATTCGGCTCGTTGCGCTGCACTTAGGTCTGACCAGCCGGAACGATTGAAAGCACTGTGGGCAGCCTTCACAGCCATGTCGACGTCATTCCCGTCAGCATCTGGCACGCGACCCCAAACCTCTTCAGTTGCTGGGTTGATTACATCAATTGAGTCGGAGGAATGGGCTTTTACCCACTCTCCGCCGATGTATAAGTCGTCGTGATATTCATGCAGCATAGCCAACTCCGGCCTAGAGAACGTCGAGCTTAAGAAGTTGAACAGAGCGCTCCAGTTCGGCTGTCGCCAGCTCTCTAGCGCGCTCGGTGATCAGCTCGGGGAAAGTGCTTTGCTCAAGTTGAAGGCGATACTGGCTTGGCGTTTTCTTGAACCAACCCGACGCCAACGCAATGCCAGCAGGAGTGAATCTCCAGAGTCGATCAGCGTCTCGCACGAGTGCGTCCTCTATCGATTTGTACTCTGGTCTCGTGTCATGTCCATCAATAATTAATGTGACCTTTTCGATGAACTCGTCGCTGTAACCAAGACCCGGCAAGATTTCACGTGCGATGTTACAACCCTCTAGTTCATGCAAGAATCTGACATCGCTCTTTCGCCAATCACCTTGAAAGCCCTCTGTGAAAATTCGGCTCTCGTCGACACGCGACCATCCGCTGTCGTGCAGCAAAATTGCTACTCGAACTATTTCAGGGTCAGCCTCTGGATGGGCGTCGAGCAAGAGTTCGGCGAATGTAAAAGATAGCGGCGTGTGAATGTCGTTCGATCTAGCCCGCAGCGCCTGAGTCGCAGCACGCCAAACGCCATCCACATTTGCCCAAGATCCCCTCGGAGAATCACCATTGGCAAGGGTTATGGTTTTGGTTTTTTGGTCTTGCACTTGGTGCCTCCTAAGCATCCGAGCTAATGATTAGATTTTTCAATGCCACTGCTGAATCGGCCGCCGCTCGAGGATCGATTTGGGCTCCCGCACCCAGCGCCCGGCGAACAGCCATGTAATCCGAGGGGTCGTTGACAGCATCTATGGCCAGAAGTTTTCCATCTCGGTAATACAAAACCGAGAATTTGTCATCGTCAGGATTTCCTCGCAAAACCGTTTGGTCAAACCCGGTGGACAAACCCGCGATTTGTAATTTGATATCGGCTTGATCTGACCAAAACCAGGGAACAGCATGATATGGCTCACGCTCCCCCGCGATCGTAGACGCAACCACCTTTGCCTGGTCAACAGCGTTCTGCACCGATTCAAGGCGAACCTGATTTCCAAAGCCCAATGGGTGTGGAAGTAGAACTGCGTCGCCAGCGGCAAGCACAGTGGGATTTGATGTTTCGGCAAATTCATTGACCACAATGGCGCCATTTGATGTCTCGAGCCCGAGTTTTTCTGCCAACTCGCCGCGGGCCATCACTCCAATCCCTACCATGACGATGTCGGCCGGAATTACTTCGCCGTCGACAAGTCGAACACCGGAGACCCTGCCGTTCGAGCCCTCAAATGATTCAATCGAGGCCGAGAGCCTCACCGAAGCACCCCTCCGCTCATGCGCTGATCGCAAATATTCGCTGGTCAATGGAGAGACAGCTCTCGCAATAAGGCGATCCGCTGCTTCGAGCACAGTTGCTCGTTTTCCGGCCTTAGTCGCCTGTGCGGCCACCTCTAGTCCTATGAATCCGCCGCCAACGACAACCACGTTTTTTGCCTCTGCCCAGCGAGCCTTCAAAGCTTCGGCATCGGCGATGCTGCGTAAGTAAAGCACTCCATCCAATTCGCTGCCGGCTATGGTCAATCGGCGTGGTGCCGACCCTGGGGCTATAACAAGGCGGTCAAAATTATGTACCCGCCCATTTGAACCGTGCGCGACACCCTTGCCACCGGAAATAGCAACATCGGTGATTTTCTCGCCGATGACAACTTTGATGTCGTTTGCACTGTAAAAATCTGGGGATCGAAATTCAAGGGATTCGATGTCTGCTTCGCCTGCCAAGAACGCCTTGGATAGCGGCGGGCGCTGATAAGGAGCATAGGGCTCTTCGCCGACAATGGTTATTTCACCCTTGTAGTTGAGTTCGCGAAGTGAAACCGCAACCTGCATGCCTGCCTGCCCCGCCCCAACAATAAGCACCTGCTCAGCCATTTCTAGACCTGCTTAGGTGCAATCTTGACGGTCAAGCCGTCATACTCGGCACACATTTTGATTTGACACGAGAGGCGCGAATTCGAGCATCGCTCTGCTGCTGTGCCATCAAGCATGTCGTCTTCCAAGTCACCCGGGCCACCCACAATTGCGGCAAAGTCATCATCCACATAGACGTGACAGGTTGCGCAGGCGCATGCTCCACCGCACTCGGCAATAATGCCTTTGACACCGTTCTTCACAGCCGTCTCCATCACCGAATCCCCATCTCGCGCATCGATGGTAGTTACGGTTCCATCTGGTGAGATGTAGTTCACTTGAGCCATTTGATTCTCCTGTTGCTTGGAATTTAGATGAATTGTTTGCCGCCGTCGACCACGAGGGTCTGGCCGGTCATAAAGCTGGCTTCTGCAGAGGCCAAAAACAAAGCGGTCCCAACGATGTCTTCTGGTTGGCTCGACCGCTTGATGGCCCCTCTTTCGACACCGTATGACTCGGCATCCTCCATCAAACTCAACGAGGCATCAGTCAGTGTGAATCCAGGGGCTATCGCGTTGACGGTAATTCCTCGACCACCCGCCTCACGAGCCATGACTCTGGTCATGCCAATTACCGCAGCCTTTGAAGCCACGTAGTGCATCCACATTGGTGAGCCGCTGAACACGGTAGCTGACGCGATGTTGATTATTCGCCCGCCATCTTTCAGGTGGGGCATTGCGGCAGCAGAGCAAAGCCAAGTGCCTTTGACATTGACCGACATCACTTTGTCCCATTCCGTCGGGTCTATTTCGGTGAATTTTGCTCGATTCAGAGTGGCATAAATCGCGGCATTGTTCACAAGCACGTCAATGGCTCCGTATGCCTCCGACGCACTTCGAGCCAAGGCTTCGGTCGAATCTTTGTTGGTCACATCAACCTGAATTGCAATCGCTTCAGCACCCGATGCACGAAGCAATTCAGCTGTTTTCTCGACACCTGCTAAGTCGATGTCGGCAACCACAACCTTTGCCTTTGCCGCTGCAAACCCTTCGGCGAAAGCGCGACCAAGACCACCTGCGGCCCCAGTAACAACGACGACCTTCTCTGAAAAATCAAACATGGGTTAGCTTTCTCGTCTAAATACTTGGTCGATTTGAACCGACAAATCGATGCAGGCCACGCTCACGAGCGCCCTCGACATAGCACGCCCCTGCTCAGTGAATAATTCGTTGTAGGCGCGGTAGGCACAAAGCAACAATGCTTCCCGGTCATCAAGACCGAACCAGTCTTTGACCACTCGCCTGCCGTGCGGGGTCACGCGCCAAATCTTGTCTGCGTCTTTCACGAGTGAGTCGTTGAGGCTAATAGCGGTTAGGCGCGTGTCGTGGCCATCGATGATCGCGACGATTTCGTCAATGTCTGAGGCAGGCAGGCCAACTTCTTCAAGAATTTTGCGGGCAATCTTGGCCCCCTCTTTCTCGTGCTGAACAACAAGATGTTCGCGGCTGCCGTCTTTTCCAGGAGCAATAGCTTCCAGGTTCTCTCGCTCGTCGACAGTAGACCAGCCTGTGTCATGCAGCAAAATTGCTGGAAGAACGATTTGTTCGTCAGCTTCTGGAATCTGTGACAGCAGTGCTTGGGCAATTCCATAGGCATAGAGGCTGTGCGCATCGTTGTCGCGAGTCTTCAAAAACTCTTTGGCTTTGGCCCATATTGCCAAATCCCGCTCCGCCATTTCAAAAACGCCAGGCACTACATCAAAAGCAGGGATTTTGCTTGTGATATCTCGCCCGAGGTGATTGATCGGAGAGCGGGAATTGGACAACATGGGTTTACCTTTACTTTTCGGCTAGTCGAGAATTTCGACGGTGCCGTTTGAACCGTCTACGCGCAATCGCATACCGGTCTTAATCTTGGTCGATGCCGAGCCAGTTCCGGTTACGGCAGGCAAGCCATATTCGCGACAGACGATCGCTGCGTGGCTCATCATGCCACCGATGTCGGTGACGGTTGCGGTGATCTTGCCAAAGACCGGGCCCCAGCTAGGTGAGGTTACCGGGGCAACCAAGATTTCACCCTGCTGCAACTGGTCTAGCTGATCTGGACCGGTGATGACCCTTGCGAAGCCTTCGACAACGCCCGGTGAGGCGGCCATGCCCTTGAGACCGGTCGCATCCTCGTCTCCGCCAAGCCACTGCTGAACCTGTTCGGTTGTAATGCCCCAAAGCATGATGGTGAACGGTTCGTTGATTTCTGCCGGTGGGGTATTAAATGCTGGCTGAGGGCGAGCGGTCTCTAGCGCCGCAACAATCTTGCGACGACGCTCAATCTCCTCTGGCCAGTAACTTGGGGCGATGCAGTCGGCACCAACTCCCCATCCGGTTGCTAGGTCGAATAGCACCGGTCGAACTTCATCACGGGTCAGGTACAACATGTCATCTGGTTGGGTCCAGAATCCATAGCTGTGCAGCAGACGAGACAACTGTCGCACCTTGCGCCAAAAGACACCCATGGTCCAGTGCTCAATGTAGAAGTTGTGGTCTTCAACGTATGGGTAAACAGTGCGGGCTAGGCCTAGCTTGCCTTGGAATGTCGCCAACGCTTCGCCATCGAGCAGTTCTGCATACTCACCTGAGATGCGGTCGCGCTCGACAATCAAATCATCTTTTGGACGGTGAAGAGTTTCACCCTTGGCAGCACGAACCACGTAGTCCTGCACGTATCCCATCGGTAGATCTAGGTTGTCGCGCCAGTAGACGTCCGAACCGTAGAAGCCGTTGCCCGAGGTGTAGTTGAACCAAGGCTCCTGCGCGGCCTCCCAAGCGGCGATCCACTGCACACCTTCTGATGATGCAGCGAGCGCGCCAAGAACTTCAGCAGCCGAATTGTTTTCGGCAAACTTTTGGGTGAGACCCAGTTTGACCGCCAACTCTGCGAGGTTTTTGAGTTCGTCATCTGGGCGGAACAAGACCGAGTCGACACCCATAACCATGCGCGCGATTGCTAAGTCAGGAATGCCTGGGAATGACTCTTTGCAGAAACCGAAGAAGTCAAGATAGGCAACGTAGCCAAGGTTCAAGAACTCAAAGTGGTGCTCCCAGTTCTTGTATGCAAGTTGAATCAGCCGGTCGTAGTCAGCCATCATCTTGGCAGTTGGGTCGATGCCTGCGCCACTGGTGATGACTTCAATGTCAACCATGTCGGGAAGCTTCTCGAAGTTGATTGCATCCATTTCTTCGATGGTGGCAAGCACCTTCTTCTTCCAGTTTTCAAGAAGGGTGTTCCAGTTCTGGAAGTAATAGCCTGCTCGCTCCATGAAGTGAGGGACGCGGTCAGGAATTAGTTCTGGGGCAACGCCAACCGGGCTCATGTAGCAAAAACCGTTGTGAATGCGGAACTCAATGCCGTTGGCTGGAGGAATGATGTAGTGGCGTGTGTTGTATGCGCCGAGACAGCGAACTGCGAACTCAACACCGACAGTTTCGAAGGGCTTGAAAACGTTTGGCCAGTGCTGGCTATCGCAGAACCAGAACTTTTCGTTCTCTTTGTCTTTGAGGTTGTCGCGGAACACCAAGTTATATGGATACAGATCTTGCCAACCCTCTGACCCAGCTGGTGCGGCTAGATCATAAGGTGATGGAAAGCTTTTTTTAGCGGTCATTGCTTTGCTTTCTTTCTCTGAATAATTAGGGGTTTTTGTTCCTGGTACTACTTACTTGCGATCGGAAATCTGAGCCAACAACGACTTCGTAATTGCTTCGATTCCCGAACCAACTGAGGTGATGACCGTCTCTTTTTTCTTCTGAGACCAAACCGTTTCAGGTCGGCTCTGAAGCAGAAGAACGTTCTGCCCAGCTGGTAAGTCTGCGTCGATTGCCCACTCAACGTCTTGCACAGAGCCGTAGTGTTTCTCAGCACTCTTGGCTAGTTTTGCAACTGCAATCAACTCTTCATCGTTGAGGCTAGGGGCGGTGCGTCGCTCTGCCTCAATCTCTTTGCGGGCCACCGTGCCGTGCCCGGTTGGAATAAGTTCTTCGTGCTTATCGCTGATTACACGCTTGACCACGTGCATCATTACCTTGTCAATCAGAAAGTTGTCAGGCGTTACTTCGCCAGAGACCACCAGTTCGCCTAAACCCCAACTTGAGTCGACGACAATCTTTGAGCGGTCACCGTTGCTTGGGTCGATGGTCATGGCAACGCCCGATGTGCGCGAATTGACCATCTTCTGCACGGCGACGGCCATAGAAAGGCCTTCGTCTGGAATGTTGTTTGCCAGGCGGTATGTGATCGCTCGAGCGGTGTAAAGGCTCGCCCAGCATTCACGAATTTTGGTCAAAACGTTCTGACGACCGGTTATCCAAAGATAGGTGTCTTGCTGACCAGCAAAGCTCGCATCAGGCAGGTCTTCGGCTGTAGCACTTGAACGAACCGCAACCGGCACCTCGCCACCACAGAGTTGCATGAGCCTGTCATAAGCTTCGAGGGTTGCTGAGCGAACATCCTCGGGAACCTCTTGGGTCATTATCAGTTCTCGAATTCGACTTGCACGGCGGTCAACCTCAGACACATCGTTTGCATCTAGATCTTGAAGCACAGTCACTATGTGGTCTCGCAGCGTGGTTTGGTTCATGACCACGTCGAACGCATCGGTGGTGACAGCAAAACCAGGAGGAACTGGGGCACCGGCGGAGGTCATGATAACCAAGCTGGTGCACTTGCCGCCAAGCCGGTCGTGCTCTGGGGTTTCGGTGCTGTCGAATGCAAACGTGAATTTAGACATGATTTTTTTCCTTACCAGGTGACCGAAACAGCGGTCGGAACGCGGAACGAAAGGTTTTCGCCGAAGGTGATGTTTTGCCCAGCGACGAGTCGCAGATTTGGTAGACGCTTGGTTACCTCTTCAAGCGCCACCTTGGCCTGCAGCTTGGCCAGCAAATTGCCGAGGCAATAGTGAATTCCAAATCCAAAGGCCAAGTGATTGCGGGCATTCTCGCGACCGATGTTGAACTCGTCGGGTGCCGGAAAAACTGTGTCATCACGGTTAGCCGAACCCATAACCAACAGGATGTTCGAACCCTGAGGAATAGCTACACCGCCGATTTCGGCGTCACGAGTTGCCTTGCGGCGCCAGGCGACAATACTCGGACTGAAGCGCAAAACCTCGTCGATCGCACCCGGAATTTTGTCCGGGTCTGCAATCAGAGCTTCGTAAGCAACTCGGTGCTGCAGCAACACTCGAATAGCATTAGAAATCAGCGTGGTAGTGGTCTCGTGGCCAGCAAACAAAAGGCTGTAGAGGAACGAAGCAATCTCGTGATCGTTAATTGGCTCGCCTGCCGCTTGCAGGTTGACCAAGTCAGTTACCAGGTTGTCACCCGGAGCGATCTTTGCATCCGCCACTAATTTTTGACAGAAATTCCAGTAAGCAACCAAATTGTGAGCGTGAGGAATCTGTTGCTCGTCGTTTAGGTCACCCCAGGTCATGGCAGCTCGGCTGTTAGCCCATTCCTTAACCTCAGGAATCATTGTCACTGGCACACCAATTAGGGTGAGGATTGTGATGGTGGGGAGGTCCCAGGCGATGTCGGCAACCACATCGCCAACTTCACCCTTGGCGATCATGGCATCGATCAAAGTGTTGACATTTTCGCGAATGAGGGGCTCTAGAACCTTATATCGGCGGGGAGTGAAAGCCTTGGTGGCGACTCCGCGGATGCGCGTGTGGTCTGGCGGAATGCGCGCCGAAAGCCCTGAATAGGCGGTGAACCCGCCATCGGTCATAATTTGCTTGGCTGGAGCACCCGCTGGCCTAACTGGAGCCTGAGCGTTTTCAGAAGAGAAGGATTCCCAGTCGTTGAAAGTTGCTTTGATGTCGTCGTAGCGCGTTACAACGTAATAGCCGATGCGATCATCGAACATCACCGGTTCTTCACGGCGCAGCTCTTCATAAGCCGGGAATGGGTCATTCATGTCGAAGGGTTGATAGCCGTGGTGGTTTACTGGGCAACCAGCTTCACTCATTTTTTCTCCTAAAGCATGCTCTAACTAGATGCTTCACCCTCTATGCAGAGATTGGTGGAGTGGTTTCTCACTGAGTGAGAACGTAATCAAATGTTTATTTAAGCGGCAACAAGTTTTTAGATAAAAGCGTCGATGTTTGTTGCAAGAGATGCTTCGATGCGGCGACAGGTGGCCGTTAAAAGCGGAACTAATCGCCCGATTTCTGATTGCCGTGTGGCATCGATAACCAAACCAACGGCTGCAACTACATTGCCCCCAACTATTACCGGGTAGGCGATCGAGCAGGCTCCCACACGCATTTGCTCAACGGTGATAGAGCGGCCTTGAGTCTGGACTTCGCTGATGATGGCCCTCAGCTCAATCGCATTAGTCGTCGTTTTTCTAGTGGGAGACTCAAGGTCGCGAGCCAGGTAGTTCTCAATAAACCACTCTGGCTCAGCGGCCAGCAGAACCCGACCAACCGCCGTTGCGTGAAGAGGCAGGCGGCCACCGACTCTGGAAATTTTTGGAACCCGGCGTGAACCATAAACCTTGTCAACATAAAGACTCTGAAGCCCTTCGCGCACTGCCATGTGAACATTCTCATGAGTGAGTTCGAACAGATCTTGAAGATGAGGGTGTGCTCGGTCTCTCAGCCTTCTGCCTGCCAACTGACCCAGTTCCCAAATTCTCATTCCAATTTGGTAGTCGCCATCGTGATTCTTGCGAAGGCCACCCCAGGCCTCGAGTTCGTGAACCAAGCGATACGTGGTTGAAAGCGGCAATCCGCTATTTTTGGCAATTCGAGCAACAGACAGAACACCAGCACTGCCCTCAAAAGCGGCAAGAACTTTGAGCGCACGGGAGGTAACACTTTCGGTGCTTTTTGTTGCGATTTTCTTCATCGATGCTCAATCACGATATGCATGGTGAGAGTCATTATGCTCTCAAAATCGACTGCGCGCGATGACCGAGGTTGCCGCGGGCACTGCAACAACACTTGAATCAGGCATCGAAATCTGTCCAGAGGCGCCCGCAGGGGCCGTCACCTCGACAATAATTTCATCACCTTCGATGCGCCAGCCCACGGCGATCAATCCATGCGGGCTGTCAAGGGTGGTCTTTGCAAATCTCAATCCACCGCCCAAAGTGGGTTTGACCTCGAAGGTCTTGTAGCCCGGTGAGGTGGCCTTCAGGCCCGCTACGTAGCGATGCAAAAACGAAGCCACCGCGCCTTTTGAATAGTGGTTCAACGAATCGTGGGCCTCGCCCGAATCATCAACACCGTTCCAACGCTCCCAAATTGTGGTGGCGCCCTTTTCTCGCATGTTCATCCATGAAGGTTCTTGGTTTTGAAACAAAACTTCGTATGCCAGGTCGGCGTGCCCAAAGTCGGCCAGCACCGGCAAAATGAAAGGCGTTGACAAGAACCCGGTGCCAAGCCGATTTGCGTTGGCGCGAATCATGGCAGCCAGATTGTCGGCAACGGCCTGAGCAGATTGTTCTGGCACTAATCCAAAAGCCAAAGCTCGAACATGTGTGGCCTGGGTTTGAGTCTTAACCATCCCTGAGGCGTCAAGATATTCAATTTGCCAGGCCTCGCGAACCTTCTGCGCCAGGGCTCGATAGCTCGCCGCCTGCATCGACTTGCCAAGCACCTCGGCAACCTCAGCCAAATCCTTCGCCGAGCGATAAAAGTAGGCCGTTGCAACTTCGCCCTGATTGTTTTGCATGGCATTAGCCATCGGGTCGCCTTGCACCCCCGGCTCTAGCCATTCGCCCCAGTGAAAACCGGTGTCCCATAAAAATCTTTCGTGGGGCAACTCTGGGCCGGTCTTCGACTCGTGGCGAGCGTTTGCGGCGGCAAATTCGGCATAACCAACCCAGCGAACCATGGCGTCAAAACACTCACTCAGCGCCTCGGTTTTGCCATATTCGCGCCAAGCCGTGATGGGCGCCTGCACAATCACATCGCCCCAACCCGATGACCCGTTCATGTGCCCCATTGGCCCATCAAAACCAGCCGATGGAGTCATCGGAGTGACGTTGGCGATGCGACCATCTGGTGCTTGATCTAGGCACACGTCGGCGAGCCACTTGCGACTGAATGCATCAACGTCGTAAAGCCGGGCCGCGGTCTCAATGAATATTTGCCAGTCGCCAGACCAACCGGCGCGCTCGCGATGTGGGCAATCGGTTGGCACATCGCAGGCATTTGCCCTGAATGACCAATCGGCTGCCTTATGCAACCAGGACAAACGCTCATCGCTGCTTTCGAAGGTGCCAATCTTTTTCAGGTCAGTGTGGACCACAACAGCCTGGATATCGGCCGAGGCTAGTTCACCTTCAAAACCCTCGACTCGAACGAATTGAAAACCGTGAGTGGTGAACTTGGGCTCGAAAACATCGCCTTCGATGCCAGCAGAAATTACCTCGTCGATCTGGTGGTCTTTGATGGGGTGAGGCATGAACGGAAACTGCACGTCTAAATTTGCGGTCGAAATGTCGCCGGTTTTGCGGTCGAGCCACTCGGCGTGGGTGAGAGTGACGCGATTGCCGGCAGAACCTAGGTTTGACAGGCGACACCAACCGTTTATGTTTTGGCCAAAGTCGACCACGAACGACCCATTTGACAATTCGGTGATTGATTTTGGACTCAAGGTTTCGATTCGGCGAACCGGTGGAGCGATAGGCGCAACCAAGCGTGCAGCCACCTCAACTTCGACTGGCGCAGCCCAGTCAGAGTCTTCAAAACCTGGTTTGGCGACGGCAATATCGAACAGCCTGCGGTCTTCCACCTGCCCCAAGAACAGATCGGCACCGGTGATGTGCGAAGCTGCAAATTTGAAGCCCTCGCCTGTGCCCCAAACCGACTTGGCACCCGACGAGTCAAGAATGGTCAACTCGGCAATCAATGAGACGTGCTCGCCAAACTGTTTGTCAGAACGCATGATGTCGGCCGCACCTCTAAACCAGCCATCTGCCAGCAACACCGCAAGGGCGTTTGCCCCTTGGGTCAGTTGCGACGTGACGTCATAGCTTTGAACTTGGATGCGCTCGCGATACTGGGTTGAACCGGGAGTGAGTTCTTGATCGCCTACTCTCGAGCCATTAATAAAACCCTGATAGATGCCTTGAGCAGAGACTCGAAGAGTCGCTGATGCTGGTTTCGAGGCGAGCAAGAATTCGCCCCGCAACCAATAGGCGGGCCTTTCGCCCTTGGGTGCGACTACGCGCTCAACGGGTGAAATCCACTTAGCTTCGAGTGAGATTTTCCCGTTTGTGTTTTCCATCAGATTCAAACCAAGTCACTGCCGGACAGCGATTTAGTACATGTTTTCTTGAGCCGGCAGGGCACCGGTAATGTAACCGACGATCTTCTCGTAGGTGGTTTCACTGGTCTGAACATCGGCAACCTTGCGGCCACGGTTAAGCACCACCATGCGCGAGGTCGCGTTAAAAGCCAGTGGAAGGTCGTGGGTGACGACCACCACTGCAATACCCGAGGCAGCCAGGCGCTTGATGAGCCCTTCGACCATTACCTTTTGCTCATATCCCAAAGCAGCGGTTGGTTCGTCTAGCAACAAGATGCCGTTTGGCTTGTTGTTCACTCGCACCGCGGCACGGGCCAGAGCAACGCCCTGTCGCTGGCCACCCGAAAGCATTTCAACCGGACGAGTTAGGTTGGCAATCTTGACACCTAGAAGTTCGGTCTCAGAATTAGCCTCGGCAATCATCTTTTTGCGGTCAACAAATCCAAGCCAGCCCAGCGGGCCTTTACGCAAGATCTCTTTTCCAAGCAACAGGTTTGTCGCGCTATCGAGTGCGTCAACCAAAGCAAGGTCTTGATAGACCATTTCAATGCCGGCATTGGCCGAGTCTTTTGGTGCGTGAAAATTCACTTCGTCGCCGTGCACTCGAATAGTGCCGTGAGTCTGTCGGTGCACTCCAGACATGAGTTTTAGCAGTGTTGACTTGCCGGCACCGTTGTCGCCGAGCAAAGCCACGGCCTCGCCCTGGTTCACCTTAAAGTTGATGCCGTCCAAAGCCTTTACATAGCCATAGTGAAGCTCGATGCCCTGAAGGTCTAGGGCCGGAGTTGAATTTGCGCTCATGGTTTTACTTCGCTTCCTTGTGAGCAGAGACCTTTGACTTGCCAACCGCCTGACGAGCTACCGCCTTACCTAGGTAGTGCTCGCCAGCAAGTGCGCCGATTAATAGCAGACCAGTGATGGTGATTGTCCAGTATGGCTGGATGTTTAGGATCAACAATCCGCTACCGATGGTTGAGATGACCAGTGCGCCTACCAAAACCTTTGGCAGGCTACCTCGGCCGCCAGCAAGTGAAATGCCCGAAAGTGCGACAGCGGTGAGGCCGTCGAAAAGCACACCGGTTGCCGCAGTTGGGCTGGCCTGTGCGGTGTAGGCGCAGGTGACAACACCACCAAGTGCGGCCAAGGCGCCAGAAAGAATAAAACCGAGCAAGCGGTAGGTGTTGGCATTAACACCGGCGCGACGCAAAGCCTCGGCGTTGCCGCCTGCGGCCAAGAAGCGAATTCCGCCGCGAGTCTTGGTCAAGAAAATGGTTCCGACGACGAACACCACGATAACCACATAGAAGGTCGATGGCAGACCGAAGTAAATTTCGGTGCCCAGCCAGCCAAGGCTGTCCATCTTGTCGAAAAGGGGAATACCGTCTGAAAGAATTGCTGCCAAACCGCTAGTCACCGAGAGCATGCCGATAGTTACGGCAAGTGGGTTTAGACCGGTTTGAACGATGAGCCCGTTGATGTAACCGATGACAGCACCAATCACAAGTGCAACGGCAATCGCCAATACTGGGTCGACGCCTTTACCGATCAGCATGCCAAGCACAATGCCCGAAACGGCCGCGGTTCCAGGAACCGACAGGTCAAGCGCTCCAGAAAAAACACCCATGGCAATCGAAGCAGCGAAGATGGCGCTGATCGACGCGGCACCAAGAATCAAGCTGGCATTTTCAAAGGTTCCAAATACCGGTGCAACTGATGCGAATAGTGCCCAAAGCACTACGAGCAAAATAGTGATGCCCCAGCTTCGGATGAAGACTAGGACGGAGAGTGAGTCTGGCTTTTTCATGGGCTTTTTCTGTTTGTTGGAAGTGTGGAAACTAGTTTCCCCTCGGTTTGCGCACCGAGGGGAAACTAGAGGTTTTACCTACTACTGGTTGTAGACAACCACTGGGGTTACAAGCTGCTTGCCCATAACACCGGTGCCGGCCATTAGGCGCTTGAGCTCTGCGATGTTCTGAGCGATGTCAGCACCGAAGTCAAGAGCTACGTCTGCGTAAAGGTTCTTAGCCTTAACCGCAGCCTTAGCCTGGTCGCCACCACCGGCACCAACCAGACATAGGCTCGCAGGCTTCTTGCCAGCGGTCTTGTAAGCCGCGATTGAACCAAGGGCACCTTCGTCGGTCCAGGTAACGATACCTACGGCCTTAGGGTTTGCCTGAATTGCGGTGCGAATGGTTGACTGCTGCTTAGCTTGGTCGCCGGTTAGCGAAACCGCACGAGCAATCTTTGCCTTAGGTGCAGCCTTCTTGAATGCAGCCTGGAAAGCGGCTTCCATTTCCTTCTTACCGATGGTTCCGGCAGGGTTTACACCCATGATGATTGACGAAGTTGAAAGCTTCTTTGCTACTAGACACTTACCCATCTGGGTGCCAAGAGCAGCACCTTCCTTGGCGTAGTCGATTACTGCGAAGCTGATGCCCTTTTGTAGGCCGCTGAAACCGTAGTCGGCTGGAACACCGTTAACTACAGCTGCGACACCCTTTTCTTGAGCTAGCTCAAGAGTTGACTTCAGGGTGCTTGGCACACCTGGGGTGATCGACCAGAAACCATCAACGGTCTTGTTGGTGATCCATGACTCGATGTTCTTCTTAGCGGTAGCCGAGTCGAAGTTTGGGTCTGGCGCGTTAGCGGTCTTTAGACCCATCGATGCGGCGATGCCATTGAAGCCAGCCTGGATGCCAACCATGGCTGGGATAGCCCAGGCGATTGGCGAGAAGCCTACGGTCTTCTGGTCTTCTGCAGAGGCAGGCAAAACGTTAGTTGCGACTAGCAAGCTGGCAGCTGCCAAACCTGCGATTACGCGCTTAGTGGTACGAGCACCCATTTGATAGTTCTCCTAATTCGAGGTGCCATCGATGTGGTGCCCTGGGGCCTTACACACGACGACATTGTCATTGCGTATTAGTACGCTAACGGCACTTTCCCGCAAAGAGTTATCAGCGAGACCAATAGGTCGGAATCGGTGAATCCAATGACTGAGATTTGGATAACATCCTTATAACAAAAGGGATGCAGGGCTACTCTTCGATGCCGCCATCGATATTTTCGGAGGTCTTGCGAAGCATTTCAACCAGCCATTTCAGAGCCGGGTCTGACGTTTTAGAGGGATGCCAGTGCACTGCCTCGATGAGCATCGAAGGCGGAAGTGGAGTCTCGGCGATGACCAGCCCAAGCGACTCGCAATATTGTTCGGCCAGTCGCTCTGGCACAAAACCGATCATGGTTGAATCAGAGACCGCAAATGGCACCGGTACAAACCCGCGCACAGTTATGCCGACTCTAGGCACCACGCCGGCCTGCGAGAGAAGCTGGTCAACCTGGGTTGTGATGTCGTCGCCAAAGGTGGCTCGAACATAACGAAGTTCTTCTAGATCGGCGAGGCTGAGTTTGCCGCCTCGAAGTCTTGGATTTTTTGCGTCTAAGATGCAAACGAAGCGGTCGCTGAACAGTGATTTGCGCTTGCCGGCGATGCGTGGGTCGCCAGAAATGATTACATCGCGTCGCAGCAAATCGACGGGGCTGACGCTGGCATCTGGGGGAAGGCTATCGAATGATATGTGCACGCCAGGTGCTTCTTCTTTGATCAGAGCCAAAAGCTGTCCGGTCATCTGGCTTAGCACGTAGTCTGAGGCAGCGATGCTAAAGGTTCGGGTGCTGACCAACGGGTCAAAGGTTGGCATGATTTCAAAGGTTCGCTGAATCTCGTTCATCGCCTCGGCGACAATCGGCTTGAGCGCCTCGGCACGTTCGGTCAATTCAAAAACTCGGCCCTTGCGCACCAAAAGAGGGTCGCCATACTGCTGCCGAAGCCTCGCCAAAGCGCCGCTAACGGCTGGTTGCGACATACCAACTACCTCACCGGCTCGGGTCAGGTTCATCTCGGTCAAGATTGCGTCGAGAACGACAATCAGGTTTACGTCGATGCGTCTTAGGTCAGTCATGTTGCATCAATAGTAGGCACAATGCCCGCTCGGTTATGAGCGCGGCATTGCTCCTGCCCAAATGGCACGAACGTTGGTGAACTCGTGCATGCCCTCAATCGATAGCTCGCGACCATAACCACTTAGCTTCACGCCACCAAAAGGCAAACGAGGGTCAGAGGCTACTACTCCGTTTACGAACAAGGCACCCGAGTTAATTCCCTTGCCAAGCTCGATTCCGGCGTTCATGTCTGATGTCCAGATGCTCGCTGCCAGGCCATACTGCGATAGATCAGCCAAGCGAATTGCATCCTCGGTGTTCTCGGCCTTGGCCAAAGCCAAAACCGGCCCAAAGGTCTCTTGGTTAAAGCAAGGCATGTCAGGAGTCACATCGGCAAGAACCGTTGGTGCATAGAAGTTGCCTGGGCCTTCGATGCGGTAGCCACCGGTAACCAAACGAGCACCCATGGCGATCGAATCTTGCACCTGCTTGTCAATGTCATCTACGAACGACTTCTTAGCAAGAGGCCCAATCTGAGTTGCTGAATCTAGTGGGCTGCCAATTTTGAGAGCCTCAACCTGAGTCTTTAGCCCTGCTTCAAACTCGGCAATTACCTTGGCGTCGACCACAAAACGCTTGGCACAAAGGCAACTTTGGCCAGTGTTGATGAATCGGGCTTTGACAGCAAACGGCGTGACCGCCTTCACGTCGGCGTCACCCAAAATAACAAATGGGTCTGAACCGCCCAGTTCCAAAACGGTCTTCTTTAGTGCGCGACCAGCTGCCTCGGCCACCGAAGCACCGGCGCCCTCTGAACCGGTTAGGGTTACCGCTGCCACGCGGTTGTCGGCAATAATCTCGTTGACCATCGAGTGATCAGCAATCACCAGGGTGGTGAACAGGTGCTTCGGAAATCCCGCGCGTTCGATTGCATCTTGAATAGCAACAGCAGAGCCGGTGACGTTTGAGGCGTGCTTGAGCAGACCACCGTTACCCGCTGCCAAAGTTGGGGCGGCAAATCGAATGACCTGCCAGTAAGGAAAGTTCCAAGGCATTACTGCCAAAACCACACCGATTGGCTCATAGGCAACATAAGAGGTAACGGCCTCGGTCTTGACCGGCTTTGGAGCTAGGTACTCTTCAACGTGGTCTGCGTAGTAATCGCAAGTGAGCGCACACTTCAAGACCTCGCCACGAGCTTCGGTGATTGGCTTGCCCATCTCGTTGCTGATTAGGGTTGCGTGAGCCTCGACCTCGTCGCGCAAAATCGTCGCCAGGTTGCGAAGCAACTGAGCTCGGTGCTTTAAATCGGTGGTGCGCCAGGTTTTTTGCGCTGCGTCGGCAGAAGCAAGGGCAGACTCAAGACCTGCCTGGTCTAAAGCTTCGTATTCAGCGAGCTTTTCATCAGTTGCAGGGTTAAAAGTTGAAACTACTTTGCTCAAAGCATGTCCTCGCTGTAGGTGCGTTTAGCCGGCGGCGCCATGTGGCCCGGGCTCTTGGTTTCTACAATACGGTTTCGAATCGTGCCCAAGCCAGTCACAGTCATTTCGACCACGTCACCAACCTGAAGCGGTGGCGGGTTTTGAGTTCCCGAGCGGCTCCACTTTTCTGAAAGCGCACCGCCACTGCAAGTGCCAGAGGCCAAAACATCACCTGGGCCAACCATCGCATCACGCGAGGCGTGAACCAAAAGTTCTTCGAAGTTCCAAGACATATTCTTGGTCGAGTCTCGACCAATTTCGACACCGTTGATCGAAACCGTCATCTCTAGGTCAAGTCGGTCATCCTTGCGATGTTTGGCCAACTCATCTGGAGTGGTGATCCATGGGCCCATGGTGTTGCCAAAGTCTTTGCCCTTTGACGGACCAAGACCTACCGACATTTCGTGGCGCTGAATATCGCGCGCCGACCAGTCGTTGAACAGCGTGTAACCGGCTATGAACTCACCGGCGTTCTCGAGCGAAACATCGCGAGCTGGCTTTAGAACAATTGCTGCCACCTCAAGCTCAAAGTCGAGGGCCTTGGTGTGTGGAGGCATTGGCACATCGGCGTTTGGGTCTAGCAGTGACCAAGGGTTCATGAAGATGAACACGGGCACGTCATACCAAGCCTGGGGAATTTTGCCGGTGCCGCCCTCGGATTTCTTCATGCCGGCGATGTGGGCCTCGAAGGCAACAAAGTCGCGCATTGCACGTGGCTCAACCGGAGGCAAGAAGTGCACCTTGTCGATGCTGGTGTTAAACAATCGCCCAGCCTGAGCTTCAATCAGGTTGCGCTCACGAATTGGCAAAGCCAAAACCTCGAGCACCGACAAGCGAGTCGGCAGGTTAAGCAAACGACCGTGGTCGTTGACCACACCTACGTGAGCAAATCCGTTGTGAAGGTAGCGAGCGATTTTCATGGCAGGCCTTAGAAGTCGAGAGTCTCGTAGAAGTCGCGCTGGCGAACCTCTAGAGCAGGAATAGCCTGACCCAACGCCCACTGCTTGAAGTGCTCATACTCGGCGTGTGCCTTAAAAGCGGCCTCGTCGGTGTAGACCTCGAAGATGCGGAAGGTGTTTGGCTCGGCTGGGTCTTGGTAAGCCTGGTAGTAGATGTTGCCCTCCTCGGTGCGTGAAGCTGGTGACAGGTGCCCCAGAGCCTCTGCAACCAGGTGAGCGCTGCCTTCTTTGGCAACCCAGGTTGCGCTGCATACAAATGCCATGATGTTTCCTTTCGGTTCGCCGCCTTTGGCGATTTCTGATTCTTAGTGAATCAGTTTTGAAACGTTTTTATATCTCACGCGACGCTATGGCTAACATAGGCCGCCGCTATGTTTGGGCTAGCCCGTGATCATCCAACCTTCGATGGTTTTCGAGGCCTCGTATTCGTTGGTGTTAACAATGCGTCTGGCGTCATCAAGAACATTGGTGAATTTTGCATCGATGATTGCCTGAATCATCGCCTTGGCCTCGTCAGCCGCCGTGTTCAATGCGCCAACAACCAGGATGCTCGCGTTTGCATGTTCACGCGACTTGGTGACGAAATCGACTGAGTGACCGAAGACCGCACGTGCGCCTGGCACCTTGTTTGTTGCTATGGTTTCGCCGCCACCTACGCCGCCAACCAAAATTCCGCGCACTTCTAGTGCTGCGTCTTCATCGGCAATGACCGCCTGGCCGATGCGGAATGCGAACAGCGGATAGTCGTCTTCAAAGTCATACTCGTCGGCGCCGTGCCAAACCACTTCGTGACCGAGGCCTTTGATCCAAGTTTCTAGCTCGCGACCAAGTGCATAGCCTTCGTAGTTTGCGCCCATGTGAATTCGCATAATGACTCCTAGATTTGCCAGTGGTTCTTGTTAACGGTGGATGGGTCTTTGGCCAGATACCGAACGAAACGGTTCTCTGGATCGCGATCAGCGATGACCTTTTGTAGTCTTGCAAAGTTTTCGTCGGCCATGACCTTGACCTGACGGTTAGTCATGTCGCTGTCGCCAAGATATTGACCAACGGTCACCGACTGCGCTCCGGCCATGGCGCCGTTCAACCAGGCACGGTTTTCGGCATCGCGCGAGGCATCTTCGCTAACCAAGTAGGTCGCAACATAGCCTGGGCTTTGCATGCTGAAGGCCATGTCGGGCAGTTCGCGAATAGGACCCATGCTGAACCAAATTGTGAAGCCCCGAGGCTCGGGCAAATCGGTGAACAGTGGCGCAATTCCGTCGATGATTTCTTCGGTGTCGCCATCAACCCAGATGTTGTCAACAAAGTAGCGCATGCCTTCTGGGTTGGCTTCTACCTGCTGACGTTTGCGCTCTGCCATAGTGGTCACGCCACAATCGATGTTGACCAAGGCTTTGTGCAACAACGGATTCTTGCGCATCGGCGCGAGAGCGATTTCGGCTTCTTCCTTCGAGTCAACCAAAGCCAACGCATCGACCACAACAATTCGTTTTCCGGGCTTGCCGTTTTCATCAATTGGGCAGTTGCTAACCACGACCAATTCAACCGTCGGTGCCAACTCGTTGTGCACCTGATAGATCCATTGCATTAACTCTTTGAAGTCATCGACTTCAAAAATCTGCACGGTTTCGTGCGGGGCCTTATAGCGAGGCTTGGTCTGCAGGTGAAAGCGCGTAACAAGGCCCGGAAACGATGGCCCGGCGCCACGTGCGGCCCAATACAAATCCTGGTTCTGGTTTGCATCGCAACGAACGATTTCGCCCTCGGCTGTGAGCACGTCAACCGCAACGACAAACTCAGCGGCCCAACCCATGCCTCTTGCGCAATACCCCTGGCCGCCCTGAAGCAAAAAGCCACCGATGGCGACAGTTGGGCAGTGGCCACCATTGAAATAGCGACCGTGCTTTTCAAGGAATGGGTCGAGAACCTCGCCACCCTTGATGGCAGGTCGAGCAGAAGCGATGCCAGTTGCCTCGTCATAGGTTGCATCTTGAAGCCTAGACATGTCGATAAGCAGAGTGCCGTTTTGCACACTCCAGGCTGCCCATGAGTGACCGCCACTTCGCATGGCGAGCGACCAACCGTTCGTCTTCGCCAACTTGACCGCCTTGATCAGATCTTCGTCAGACTGGGCAAACAGCACGGCCTCGGGGCGACGCTCGGCCGGCGAAGGGCGACGGCCGTTGAAAACTCGACCAACCGCAGCCTCTTCAAAACCTTCGTCACCTTTGAGCCAAAATGAACCGTCGAACACGCTCATCCGAGAACCGTTCCTCCACCGTCTACAACCAGGTTGATGCCTGTGATCCAAGAAGCTTCATCCGAAGCCAAAAATAGTGCCGCGTTCACAATGTCGTCTGGCTGACCAACTCGACCCAGTGGAATGCGAGCGATGTTCTTTTTGAATGGCTCGGGGCCAGATTCGACCAACCAGGCAGTTGATGGGGTAACAATAAAGCCCGGGCTTACACAGACTGCTCGAATGCCATACTTTGCGCCTTCGGCTGCCAGCTGCTGGGTCAACGAAATCACGCCACCCTTTGCCGTGCCGTGTGCGTTTTGACTCATAAATTCAACGCCTCTGGTGCCCGCAATCGAACCGATGTTCAGAACCACACCGCCGTGCTTCATAAAGTGTGGCCAAATGGCCTTCACCGCATAAAACACAAGATTGAGTTCGTTGTTGATGACAAAATCCCAATCCTCGATCGAAAGATCTTGAATGTCGCCAAACTTAGGCGTGGAGGCGTTGTTGTAAAGAATGTCGGCCTTGCCGTGAACCGCAATCGCGTCTTCAACCCACTTGGCCGTGGCAGTCGCATTCGACAAATCAACCGGCGCAAAGTTCACGATTTCGCCACCAGCTTCACGCACCAATCGAACGGTTTCGTTGGCTCCCTCTTCAAATAGGTCGCAACCAATGATTTTTGCGCCTTCGCGAGAAAAGGTAAGTGCCGCCTGCCGGCCCATTCCGCCACCAATACCGGTGATCAACGCAACCTTGTTGTCGAGACGACCCACTTCAACTCTCCTTTGAGTTATTCATGCAGTCCAGCAGACGCTGGCCGGTGAGATTAAACCGGAGGTGCGACGAATAGGCCGAGGTCTTTGTCGTTGAAAGATTCGCGGGCGATTAGTTCGCTCATTGGCTGAGCGGTTCCCCACTGGTCTTGAGTCGAAAGCTCACCGATGTTGAACTTGCTTGGGTGCCAGTTGTCTTCGTCTTCGATGGTGCCAAGCTCGGTGGTGTACTCGATGGTGTTGCCCGCTGGGTCAAGGAAGTAGGCAAAGGTGTTGTCGCCGGCGTTGTGGCGACCTGGGCCCCAAACCATGCGGGCACCGGCGCGAAGAATCTTTCCGGTTCCTCGCATCCATTCCTCGACTCCACGCATCTCAAACGAGATGTGGTGCAGTGAAGCGTGTGGGCCGGTGGCAATAGCAAAAGAGTGGTGGGCGCTGTTGCAGCGCAAGAAGTGCATCATGTCACCCATGTGGTCGCTGTAAAGGCTGTCGCTAAGCGCGAAGTCGAGGTTCTTTACGTACCATTCGGCGGTGCCGGCTAGGTCGGTGGTGTTAACCACAAAGTGTGAAAGCTTTACCGGAATAGCCTCGCGCTCTTGAATCTTGCGGCTCCCCTTGAGCTCGACCTCGGTCGAAACCTCAACTGTGCGACCTTCGTTATCGAAGAATCGCATGCCATAGCCGCCACCAAACTGGGTTAGTTCTTGTGGGCCATGGATGATCTGAACACCGTTTGCGACTAGACGCGAGTGAAGCTCATTTACGTCGTCACGGTTAGCCGCGCCAAATGCTACTAGGTCGATGCGCTTTTCGCCTTTGCGAAGTCGAACTACAAATGGCTCTGGGGTTCCCTCGGCGCCAAGCCAGGCAACGTCACCCTCGCGATGCACCTGTGCCAGACCCCAGTGTTGAGTCATGAAGGCAAGTTCTTCTTCAAAGTTAGGCATAGCCAATGCGCCGTAACGCAGGTGAGTAATCAGGCGTCGAGTCATCGTTGATCTCCTAAAAAAGTGCCAATGCTGGCTTTGGTTAGTTCAGATTAGACGAAGGCGAAACTTTTTTACTCAGCATTCCGTCGAATAGTATCTATCTCAAACGGTGAACCTTCACGGCGAGCGCGTTTCAACACCATCGGAGCAGCCCATGACTTTCGCAGGCAAAGACCTTAACCTCTTGGTCGCTTTGCGCGCGCTGCTTGAAGAGGCGAATGTGACCCGAGCAGGCGAGCGCATTTCGATGGGTCAATCGTCAATGAGTTCTGCACTCAGTCGCTTGCGCCTGCAATTTAACGACGAGCTTTTGGTTCGAGTGGGTCGCGATTACGAGCTAACGCCACTTGCCCGACTTTTGCTTCCTCAGTTGCAACTAACTTTGCCACTAATCGAAAATGCCTTGATGAGCCAAGAGGCCTTCGACCCGGCAACCTCAACCCGGCACTACACCCTTTTGATGTCTGACTACGCTGCCATCGAGTTGCGCCCGCGTTTGTCTCAGGCAATGAACGAAGCGCCGCACATCACCATAGATATTTTGCCTTTACCCGCCGAGCCAACTGACGCCGGTCGAGACCTAGTGAACAACGACTTCGTGGTTATTGTGCCGGGTATCGGTGTAGAGGGCGACAGAATCCACTTATTCGTAGACCACTACGTTTGCATGATCGATAAAAACAACCCGGCCTTGAAAGATGGCAAGTTGAGCTGGGAGGCCTTCAAAGCCCTACCTCAAGCCATGGTCGACTTTGGTCAGGCCCACCTAACCCCGGCCGACCGCAGACTCGGCGAACTTGGCTTTCAGCGCAAGGCGCACGTTAAGACCACAACTTTCATGCCAATGGCTTCAATCATTGAAGGCACCGATCTGGTTGGAATTGTGCCATCGAGGCTGGCCGCTCGAATGTCAAAGAGCACCAACACAATTGGGGTCGAGGCGCCATTTGGACACATCGAGATCTTCGAAAACCTGTGGTGGCACCCTTCGCACAACACCGATCCCGCTCACGTGTGGTTGCGCAAAATTCTCGGTGGCGAAAACTCGCCCGAGCTCTGAGACTTCTCGACCTCAGCACTGGTTTAGGCCTATCGACTGAAGGGCAAGTATGCCTTTGGCGAATGGCATTCATTCGCCCGCCTTAGTTCTAACTTTTGCGCCTTTTCGACTAACTTTGGCTTACTAAGCAATGTCGCTAGTCGAATTGGAGATCAGAGCAGATGTCAGTTAAGAACGTTCTTGTTGTCGGTGGCGGAATCACCGGAACCGTCGCAGCCGTAGCCTTGGCCCAAAAAGGCGTAAAGGTAACCCTCGCGGAGATTTCTCCGGTTTGGTATGGCGTTGGACACGGAATTACCCTTCAGGGCAACGCCCTTCGCTCGTTCAAGAACATCGGCGCTCTCGACCGAATCCTTGAAAATGCCCACGGTTTCGACGACTTCGACATGTTCCATGCAAGTGGAAAGCTGTTGACTCGGATGCAAGTTGCTCACACCGGCGGCGAAGACCTCAACTCGACCATGGGAGCCCTTCGCTCAGACATTCAAACCGTGCTAGTCGACATGATTCACGAACTTGGCGTTGATGTTCGCCTTGGCACCTCGATGGAGTCGTTCGAGAACCACCCAGACCACGTTGACGTTACCTTCAACAACGGCACCACCGAGAGCTTCGACCTAGTAGTTGCCTGCGACGGCATCAAGTCAAAGACCCGCAAGATGTTGGGCATTACCCACGACAAGAAGCCAACCGGTCTTGGCATTTGGCGCGTGGTTACCAAGCGCACTCCAGAAATGGATGTCTCGGCTGTGTTCCACGGTGGCCCAGAGTACAAGGCCGGCTACACCCCAATTTCGAAAGACCTTTGCTACGCATACGTGCTAACCAAGCCACAGCGCCCAGAAAATGGCTTGAGCGATGCCGACGAAATGCGCCGTCTGATGGAGGGCTACCACGGCCCGTTCGACTTCATTCGCGAGAACATCTCTGACGATGACTACATGAACTTTCAAGAAATCGAGTGGTTGTATGTAAACGACCAGCCTTGGCACCAGGGTCGCGTAGTTCTAATTGGCGACGCGGTTCACGCTTGCCCACCGGTTATTGCCCAGGGTGGCGCACAGTGTTCAGAAGACGCCTGGGTTCTTGCCGACATGGTTACTCAAGATGGCAACATCGAAGAAATCTTGGCCGCCTATCAGGCACGTCGCATGCCGCGCTTGACCGTTGTGGTTGACGCATCAATGCAGCTGGTCGACTGGGAGATTCACCCTGAGACCGAGGGTGCAAACCCTGGCATGTTGATGGGCAAGTCTCTCGCGCAACTTGCAGCCATGCCTGTCTAATCATGACTGATCAGATGCCAGAGGGCACTGTTCCTCGTCGTATTGTCACCGGGCATGACGCCAATGGAGTGTCGGTGGT